>NZ_BAAILO010000300.1:0-28184 GCF_054589115.1 Cupriavidus sp. 8B
GGTCGCATCGCCAAGGCCGAGCGCATCAGGAAGTGCAACCTCGGACGCGTGAAACTGCAGGCGCGCAGGGACCGCACGAAGCAGCGGTTGCGCACGGTTGCCTACCAGGCCGCCCATACCATCGTGGACAAGGCGGCAGTGGTCGGTTCGGAAGATCTGACGTCCCCCATCAAGGGGAGGAGTCAGTGGCGGAACTACAACCGCCGCATGAGCGCATGGGCCAAGGGTGTACTGGCTCAAGCGCTCGATGAAGTTTGCACGCAGCGTGGGGCGACGCACGTCGTCGTCAACGCCGCCTACACGTCGCAAATGGACTCGTTCACGGGCTGGCTGCAAGGCAAGCGCGAGGGCGACAAGTTTTACCGTGCCAACGGGGACGTTCTTCAGGCGGATACCAATGCAGCGCGGAACGTGCGGGACAGGATCCACGACCGGGACATTACCCGGTATATGCCTCATCTCCAGGTGAAGCAGATTCTGCTCGCGCGCTCCTCCGGCGCAACTGAGCGTCAAGGGGCTTCAGTTGGGCGGCGCAAGCCGCGTCAACGAAGTGCGGATAAATCCAATGCTCAACTTTGAGCAGATTTTATGGAACAGCTGAGTTTGCCATCCTGGACGGTGGTCACTTCATCTTCCTGGAAAAGCCCGGCCTATTGCACGACACTGTTGAGGCCTTCATCGCCAAGCACGAACGATGATCAGCTCGGCTCTCTGACGGAAGGCGGGCGCCTCCCGTTTGGTGGCCTTGGCCGATTCAGCCGACGACAAGCCGTTCGAGCGTCTGGTCGCACCTCATCGGCTCGAGCGCTATCAGATTTGGACGTGTGTGCTCGTAGACCGGCAGCCGGCAACTCCTTTCAAGCGCGCGGACTCGCGAAAATGCGGTCGTAATGGCGTTGAATGATATGCCACCAAAGTCATTCATTGATGCAGGGCCACCGATACGGCAACATGGCTGTATCAACTTTTAAACGGGGTGCCATTGATCAGGTCGCAGACGTCCGGAATGCAGAATCCGTGTACGTGGCGGTGCCCGATGTCGGCCAGTCCCGTGCCGATCGCGGTATGTGGTTTCTTCCTGGCGACTTCGGCCAGGGCTTCCTGGAATGCCGCTTTGAATCCGAGTCTCGGATACGCTTGAACAACGTCATCGACGAAGGAAGGCGTCACCTCGTCATAACGCAATCCGAGCACGTCAACATGGGCGCCCATGAAGACCAGGGCAATTTCCGGCGCCATAAGCTCGGCGATGCCACCGCTGGAATGCAGCGCGATTTTGCTTCCCAGACCAGATCGGTTTTGGATGCCGGGTAGCCATGTCCGCGCAAGAATTTGCTGGCAGCATTGGCGCCATCGACTTCGAAACGCTGATCGGCAACGAACTCATGGGTCAAGCCAAGATCGTGAAGGACGGATGCAAGGTAAACGACCTCCCGGTCGTACTGCAATTGCCGCCTCTGCCCAAGGAACTCGGCGAACCACCAGGTCCGGTGGACGTGGTTCAGCATCGCTTTCGGGTGCACGCTCTCGACGAGTGATGCGGCCTTTCGAGACAATTCCGAATCGGGCGCGATGAAGCCACCGATAGTGACAGGGATGCTCACTTCGTTCTCCTGAACGGCGGTTCGAAGCCAATGCCAGACGTACCGCTCGTATTGAATGTCGTGTTGCCACTGAGTTTCATGAACCTACGTCCCCCGCCCGCCCGCACGATCATCCGACTGTGTGGGCGGCGGGTTCCTGACGAAATTACGCCTGGAACACTTGACGATTGGCCTGTACAAACGCAGCCACAGTCTGCGGCGCGTGGCCCGTGATTTCTTCGATAACGCCATCCGTACCGGAGAAGATTCCGTTCTGATAGTCGATGGCGGTTTCAAGGAAATGCTGGATCACAAACTCAGGCAGGTTGTACTTCTGCAGATGTTCGCGATATTGCTCAAGGGTCGAGGGCACATAGGTGATCTCGCGTCCTAGCACCTTGCTGATCTCGCTCGCGATCTCCTGCTGACTCAGCTCGACGGGGCCGAAGAGGGAGTAAGTCTTGCCAATATGGCCTGCGGGTTCCGCGAGAATGCTGGCGATCAGACGCGCCTGGTCCTCGGCTGCGATCGGCGCATGACGCCCTTCCCCGTAGGGCAGCGTGATCTTGCCTTCCTGCACCAGGGGGTCAAGCACCCACGGAAATGTCAGCCATTCGGAGAAGTAGGTCGGGCGAATATGGACGGTCGGAACGTCGGACCAGTCGAGAACGCGCTCAGCAATCCAGTGATCGCGCGCGGCATGGCTCTTGGAATCTTCTCGTGCCGAGATTTGCGACATCTCGACCACGACCTCAACGCCGGCACGCCGTGCGGCATCAGCGAAGTACGAGGTGGCCTGGATGTAGCCGGGACGAACCGGATAGCACAGGTACGCGCCGTCCACGCCGTCCATGGCACGAATCACGTCGTCGTGCTCGAGGAGGTCGCCGACGAAAATCTCTGCCCCTTCTTCGCGGAGGGCTGCGCTGCGCTCATCTTCCTGGTGTACGAAGGCGCGAACCGCGTGCCCTGCCTTCAGCAGGAATCGGATGGTGTGGACGCCGGTCTTACCCGTGGCGCCAGTGATGAGATATTTACGCTGTTCCATGAATTGCTCCAATCTGTGAATGTGTCCGACAGGTTTACATCGCCCCGAGGTGCTGCTTCACATCCTCCAGAATCGCCGTTGAAGCGTCGGAATCTTCAACGACTCTTGACATCGTGACGGCCCCAATCATGGCCGCTAACGCGAACACGGCAGACGACCTGGCTTCCTGCGACGGCTTGTCCGCCATCTGTTTCGCCAGTACGTCAACCAGATCGTCAAAACTTTGCGCGGCTGCCGCGCGCGTTTGTTTATCGGCCCTGGCGAGCTCGCTTCCCATTGCCGCCAGAGGGCATCCGCCTGTCCGTGTGTCGCGGTGGGCCTGAGACACATAGGCTTCGACCATGGCCGCAAAACCGCTAGCAGCCTGACTGTTGCAAGAGGCCGTTGTCAGCCCCTCGATCACTTCAGTCATCGCCTGAGAACACGCTTCTGCAACCAACTGGTCCTTCGAGGCGAAATGCCGATAGAAGCCTCCCTGCGTAAGGTTCAACGGAGACATCACATCGTTCAGCCCCGTCGCCTGGATGCCGTTCAGCCGGAATTCCCGAGCGGCGACCTCGACAATGCGTCTACGGGTTTCCGCCGTCTCGCCCTTCGTCTTTCTCATCTCGCCGCTCCTGTTGTGTGTGGTCGCTAACCATCTTAAATAGATGGTAGTCACCATCTAAATGGAAGTCAAGAAGAGAAGATCGCGCGAAGCAAAGTGCAGATTACCCGACCTGAAGTCAGGGGCCGCGGCTCCTAGGCAAAGGCCTTGAGACCGTTGATGACGGCAGGTCGCATCGAGACGGCCTCAAACCAACGCGTAAGGGCAGGATGACTTGCCCACTGAAGATCCTCGCGAAAAGCACTGGCGATGGTGAATGCCGAAATGTCAGCAAGAGAAAATTCGTCGCCGGCCATGAATGGTGTCGACTCCAAAAATCGTTCCGACTCGGCAAGCGCCGCCATTGCCATGCCATTGAGGTGCGTGGATTGGGCCCTCGCGCCCATCTGCTCGAGCCGGAATGCACCATGGCTTACCGCGATGAAGTCGGTCAGGAAATAGAAGAACCGCTCGTAGCGGCCGCTTACGGCCATAAGCAGCCATCAAGCTAGGGACTCGAAGATTGCTGCCGCGTCCAACAAGGCGGCACGACTCAAGGCCACCTGCGGTTCGTCGATCTCGGCCCTGCCCAGGGCACGCACCGCTTTCCTGAAGCTACGCAAACCTACGCATAGCCTCAAGCGCGCGGGAATCACTCCCGGGCGGCGATGCGACGCCGGACTTGTCACAGCAACGCCCGAGGACGCGCGACCTACGCCCCTCGGTGTCTTGAGACAGAAACGTCCGAATCCCCCCAGGCATGCTAGCGGGGGATTTTTCGTCTCGCGTTCTCGGCGCGCTGGGTCCGCGCTCGGCGCCGGCAGGATTGGCGGCCAGCGGCCCGATCTCAACTGAAGAAACCGGGCGATAACTAAAAAATCCTGGTCACCCCTTCGTTTCTGCACAAAAACCACACGCGATGCAAGATTTAAGCGGCTACAAGTGCCTAATAGTTATCGTAATGGTCTTTACCTTGGCATCGATACCGATTCACAAAATCCTCGCGTACACTTCACTTCTATAACTTTTCCTACGCGAGTGCAAAAAGTCATGGCTGTTGGCTACGAATTCCTTCGCGAGGTGGACCGTCTCCCGGTCTTCCCCGTCAAACGCGCGGCGCAGGTCCGTCCGGTCACGCGCGTGATGATCGAAGCGGACCTGATTGCCGTACCAGCGGGCGTGGCGCCAACCACGGAAGATCGGTTCGAACATGTACTGTTCGCCCTGAAGCACGAAGGTGTGAACCTTCAGGTGCTTGCCCATGCCTTGCGCCGCATTCCCGCTGAACGCCTTCAGCAAGCGGTGCTCGACACGCCCAATGGCCAGTACGTCCGGATTGCCGCGCATCTCTGGGAGGCGTTCAACGACGCGCAGTTGGCCACCCGCCCTGACATCACGGCCGGATACGCCGAGGTATTCGATTCCGCTCGATACCTCGTGGGCCAGTCGCGCCGGGACCCCCGCTGGCGCGTCGATTTCAACGGCCTTGGCCCCCTCGCTTACTGCCCGACCATAGAGCGCACCGACGCTATTCAGCGCGGCATCGACGCCTGCATCCTGGAGCGCACCACGGCGTTCGTCGATGGTTTGGATCCGATGCTGCGGGACCGCGCCCTGACCTGGGCCTATCTTCACGAAACCGAGGATTCCTACGCCATCGAGAAGGAAGCGCCCACCGAGGACAAAGCCCAGCTCTTCGTCCAACTGCTACAGCAGGCTCATGACGGGCGACCACTCGATGAAGCATACCTCTGCGAACTTCAGTCTTCGACGGTCACCAATCCGATGCTGCACGCGGACCAGTTCCGCCATGAGCAAAACTGGTTGCGCAGGCCCGGACGAGGCGCAAGCGCCGTTACCTACGTTCCACCGCCGCCAGAACTTGTGTCGCCCTTGATGGATGAATGGATGGTCCTCGCCAACTCGGTGCCACGCCACGTGGATCCTATTGTGGCGGCCGCGATCATCTCATTTGGCTTTGTCTTCCTGCACCCCTTCATGGACGGCAACGGGCGATTGTCTCGTTTCCTCTTCCACAAGGCCCTTTGCGACTCCGGCCGCCTTGCGCAAGGGTTACTACTTCCCGTTTCCGTAGCCATGAAGCGGCACGAGGCCGAGTACCTGGCCGCCTTGCAGTCCTATTCCCGCCCGGCGCGGGATCTCGTTGGCGTGCAGTGGATTGGCGAAGGAGACTACCGCTTCTCTTTCAAAAGCGACGACGCGATGTTCCGGTACTGGGATGCCACGCCGTGCGTCGCGTTTGGCTTCAAGATGGCGGAACTGGCGCTGGAGGTAGAGCTGCGGCACGAAACCGAGTTCCTCGCTCGCTACGACCAGATCTTGCGTAGCGTGAACGAACAGGTGGACTTGATGGGCAACGACCTGACCACGCTGATCATCATCTGCATGGACGCCGGCGGCACGATCTCGAACAAAAAGCGCAAGCGATATGCGACACGCGTACCGGAGCGCTACTTCGATGTCATCGAAAATGCCGTGCGCGAGGTGCTTGAGGACGTTGATGCCGACGGCTCGTCCTTCTGAGTCCCAACATTAGGTTTCTGCGTCAGACGGATCTATCAGGCCGCTGAAACTCGATCCATCCCCTCTGAGAGCAGCCGTCCCGGGCCACGGCCAGAGACGGCATCGCCCGTTTTACGGCGTGTACCGCGGCGCGTAGCTGGCCGCGCGTGCCGCCACCGTGAGCCTGAGCCGGCCCATCATCTGCCGCGTGGCGTCACGAATGACTGGTAACGGCGAGACTGAAGGACCGCTTAGGGTCGGCTAGAGACCTTCTCTTCGCGGATGAACGGCGGTTCATGAAACGTTCGGCGGAAAGGGCCCGCCGAAGACCGAATGCGACAAGATCAAGCCCCGGCCAAGGCGCCGGGCACAAACGGCAGCGGCTCTCAACCGGCTGGACCTGGCGCGCCATCGCGGCTTCAACCGCCCCAAGCCGGACTCTGCCGCTTCCGGCCAGCGCCACCGCCCTACGGGACCACCGCCATCGGCGAGGAGCAATCGTGCCGTCGTCACTCGGGCAATCCGGCCAGCCGCAGCCCCTCCGCAAACTGGGCCAGGTCTTCTGGGCGACGGATCGGAAGCCAGTCCTTGAGATTGGAGACGCGGAGTGACGGATCGAGCGTGCGCAGGCGCCGCATCGCCTCCTTCGCTTTGTCCATGCGTCCAGCGAGCGCATGACTCGCCGCCAGAACGCCGACCGGGGCAAGGAAACTCGGTAGATTCCATTTGGCCCTTTCGGCCCAATCCGAAGCGGAGTCGAAGCGTCCTGCCAAGAAATGTGCCAGCGCCATCCCAGCCTGCATCCTGAACATTTCGGGATCCAATGGACTCAAGCGAACGGCACGCGCCAAATACTTAATCGCAGCGTCTGTTTCACCGCGACAAGCGTGCAGGCACCCACACAGGGACCATGCAGGGGCGTGGTTCGGATTGAGCAGCAAAGCTCTGTCGAACAGCGCGATACCGCCGTCGAGGTCGCCGGTGAGATGCCCGAGTGCATGAGCTCCTCTCGTGAGCGCCACAGCATCGTCCCGACCGAGCTCCACCGCCAGTCGCGCCAGGCGAGTGCCCTCGGCAATCTCCCGGGGCTGATCGGTCATCCAGCCATTCATCTTGCGCCAGATATAACACCAGGCCGCCATGCCATAGGCCGATGCGAAATCCGGATCGAGCTCGGTGGCCTTGTAGAACAAGGGCAGCGCCGCCTCGATTGATTCGCGCGCTCCGCTGTGCACCTGCGCGGTGCCGCGAAGGTAATAGTCGTAGGCGCACAGGTTCTCCGTCGGCTTGCGCTTGGCACGCTCGATTTCCGCCCGCTCGAGCTGCGGCGCGATGGCGCCGACCACGCTTTCCGCAACCTGGTCCTGCAGTTCGAAGATGTCGTCCAGCGTGCCTTCGAAGCGCGCCGCCCAGAGATGTGTCCCGGTCCTGGCATCGATGAGCTGCCCTGTGATGCGCACCTTGTTGCCGGTCTTGCGCATGCTGCCTTCCAGCACGTAGCGCACGCCAAGCTCGCGGCCGACGTCCTTCACCTCGACTGCGCGGCCCTTGTAGGTGAAGCTCGAGCCGCTCGCGATGACGAACAGCCAGCGTATGCGCGACAGCGCAGCGATGATGTCCTCCACCACGCCGTCGGCGAAATACTCCTGCTCGGGATCGCCGCTCAGGTTCTGGAAGGGCAATACGGTAATGGAGGGTTTACCCGGAAGGAGGAGCACGGACGGCGGCTCCCTCGATTCTCTGGAGATGTGTTCGCCGATCTCGCCGACGAAACGGAAACCCTTGCGGGCGACAGTCCTGACCAAGCGCTGTTCCCCGCCGGTGTCGCCAATGGCCTTGCGAACCGCATTGATGTGACTGGTGATCGTCGATTCCGAGACGATTCGGCCGCGCCATACCGCCTGCAGCAGGTCGTCCTTGCTGACGACACGGTCGCGGTTCCTGACGAGATGCAGTAGCAGATCGAAGACCTGCGGCCCGACAGGTACGACTTTCGCGCCATGCGAAAGCTCCCGGCGTTCCGGGTCGATCACGTAGTTTCCAAACACGAACTGCACTTGACATCCCCTGGCCGATTCGGCTCCCAGGTGGGGGCAACTGGCGAATTCCGTCCATGGATGATACTGCAACCGGTGGTGAGAGCATCTCATCCCGATCGGGCAACGCTTGGACGAAGAATCAAGCTCTCCTGCAGAGAAATTCAAGGTGAAGGCAAGGACCTCCCCGGAGCGCGCGGGCAATCTCCACGCACATCGACGGCAACGGTTTGCGGTCGAGAAAGGGAGAGAAAACATGAAGATTGTCGTCATCGGGTGCACCGGCCTTATCGGAACGAAGCTTGTGGAGGACCTTCGCAAGCGCGGCCATGACGTGCTCGCAGCCGCCCCTGACACCGGCGTCAACACCATCACCCGCGAGGGTTTGGCCAAAGCGCTCGACGGCGCCGAGGTCGTCGTCGATGTGGCGAACGCGCCAGTATGGGAAGACAAGGCGGCCCTCGAGTTTCTCGAGACATCCGGCCGCAACCTGCTGGCTGCGGGCGCTGCCGCCGGCGTACGTCACTATGTGGCCCTGTCGATCGTTGGTAGCGAACGGCTTCCCGACTGCGGCTATTTCCGGGCGAAGGTCGCGCAGGAGAGCCTCATCAAGGCGTCCGGCATTCCCTACACCATCGTGCGTGCGACTCAGTTCTACGAGTTTGTCGGCGACATTGCCCAGTCGGCTGCCCAGTTGGCCACCCTAGGCAAGGAGATTCGCTTGTCGCCGGCGCTGATCCAGCCGATCGCGTCAGCGGACGTGGCAGCGGCGCTTGCCGACGTTGCAGTCGCGCCGCCGGTCAACGGCACGGTCGAAGTCGCCGGTCCGGAGGCGATGCCGCTGGACGAACTGGTCAGGCGCTTCCTGTGGGCGACGCAGGATACGCGCAAAGTCGTGCCGGACGTCCACGCGCGCTACTTCGGTGGCCTCCTCTCCGATCGGACGCTCACACCCGGGGAGAACCCCCGCATCGGCGCGATCCGGTTCGAGGACTGGCTCGGTCGCTACCAGGCTCAGTCCTGCTTCGCCATGCAGTCCCCTCTTTTGGCGACTGCCCGTGCGGACAACTCGGACGCGCTTGCATCGAGTTTCGCGACGAGCTATTCCGGAGTCGTCGCCTTCATCACCGTCGTGGCCGAAGGCGGCTTTTCCAAGGCCGCTGACCGGCTCGGGATCACTCGTTCCGCGGTCAGCCGCGGCATCCAGAAGCTGGAGGCGCAGGTCGGCTTGCGTCTGTTGAGTCGGACGACGCGCAGCATTTCGCTCACGCGCGAAGGCGAGATCCTCCATGCCCGCTGCCAGCCCAGCGTCGCTCTCATCACAGAGGCGATGGAGGACCTGCGCGATCTGCGCGACGGTCCGCCGCGAGGACGCCTGCGGGTCTCCGCTTCCGTGGGTTTCGGCCGCAAGGTGGTTGCGCCGCTGCTGTGGGGCTTCCAGGAGAAGTACCCCAACATCGAGATCGAGCTGCACCTGAGCTGCGTCGCGAGCGACTTCACGTCGGACCGCATCGACGTCTCGTTTCTCAACGGGCGCCTGGCCGACACCCGGATCGTCGCGAAACAGATCGTCCCGATGCAGACGTTGGTGTGCGCCTCGCCCGAGTATGCGGTAAGGCGCGGTATGCCCGAGTCGCCGGACGCGTTGATGCAGCACGACTGCATCAACGTCCGTCTGCCGTCGGGCCGCGTCTACGAATGGGAGTTCAAGGTGGAGGGGGGATCGCGCAAGCTGACTCCGCCATCGCGCCTCATGTTCAACGATGTCGGGCTAGTGCTGGAGGCCGTCCTCCAAGGCAAAGGCATCGCTCAGTTGGGCGGGTACCTGATCTGCGATCTGCTGCGCGAGGGGAAACTGGTTCACTCCATGCCACAGTACGCACCCGATGACCGGGGCCACTACATCTGCTACTTGAGCCGTCAGCATCTGCCGTCGCGTATCCGCGTGTTCGTCGACCACATGACGGCAGCGATCCGGGCGCTGGACCTTCAATGCGCGGGGGCGTTCTCACCAACGCCTGATGATCGACAGGTCGCCTCGGCGCCATTGGTGCCCCTGCGGGGTCAATAGACTTGGCAAGACGACTGACACCGCGCGCGTGGAGAGCTTCAACGAGCGGCTGCGCCAGGAGTGGACGACGCCAGGGCCAAGATCTCTGCCTGGCGGACCCACCACAACGAGAGTCGACCCCACTCTGCGCTGGACTGGGCCACCCCCACCGAATTCGCCCGCCGACGCGACCTGCAGGTCACATCGGCGATCCTTCAAGGGACAGGGTCAGCCGCCCTAGCCTCCGAGGCAGTCACCGCGCGCTGATTGACTTGATCGGCTTGTCTGTGTGGTGATGCAGTTCTTCATCCTTGCGCAGCCGCAGTGACTTTGGAAGGCACCTGCGGCTGCATTCCCAGAAGCCCGCAAGAAGGGCCGGTGGACTCGTGCGGCGCATTCGCCACCCGTGACCTAGGCGAAATCCTCGCCCAGGAGGGCGAGGCAATCACAGGTCACTGCGCGGTGGGCTTCGCGAGCCGGGCGACGACCTCGTCGGTCGTCCACAGCGCGTTGGCGATGTAGCGGAAGTTGATCAGCGCGCTGAGATTGCCGTCGCCCTCAGGCAGCTTCGGGGCTGCGACCGCATCACGCACGACGGCCACCTCGAAGCCTTGCTCCGCAAACTCGCGCAAGTGGGACTCCACGCACAGGTTGGCCAGCATCCCGGCGAGGACGATCTTGGTGACGCCCTGCTTGCGAAGCTGGAACGTGAGATCGTTGGTCTGCGGGCTGTAGAGCTTGTGGGGCGAAGCGACGATGGTCTTGCCGTCCTCGATGTAGGGCTTGAACTCGGGCATGAAGTCCGCGCCCGAACCGCGGAACCCATCCAGGCTCAGTGCGCTGGGCCTGTCGAAGATCTTGATCTTGTGCTGGAAGAGCTCGACGGGGGCCTGGAACTTCCATTGGTGGTCGTGCGGGTAGTAGTAGTGAGGCGAGATCGCGACGACGATGCCCGCCTTCTTCGAGGACTCGAACAGGCGCAGCAGGTTCGGCACGAGCCGTTGCTCGGTGACGGCTTCACCCACAGCGGACCAAGCGGCGCCCTTCGGGCTCATGAAGTCGATCTGGGGATCGATCACAACCAGGGCGGTGCGTTCCAGATCGAGTGTCATCGTGGGAACGGGCATGGCGCGCTCGGTCGGATCGGTGTACTGCGCCGGTTGTACCGGATGTGGATGTGCCGTGGCGGTTGCGATGCTTGCAACGGCCATCGCAAGCGCGGCCGTCAACCGAAGCGTGGCGCGAGCAACGCATCGGGGGTCATGGATCTTGAAAGGTTCCCACGACTGCTGTTGGTAGTTGCTGCGTTGGGTCATGTTGATTCCTGGGACTGGGGTGGACAACAAACACGCCGCAAGGCTCTCGATCCGATGCATCGCTGCTGACGTGATGCGTTGAAATCTAGAAGCAAATGCCCGCCTGCACTAGGGGCTGGGTGCGGATAAATCTGTTGATCGCGAAGCACCAATCGCGCTCAGCAAGAGTCCGTCAAGAATGAGCCGGCGCATTTGAAGATCCTGTCGCGCGGATGGCTGAGCTCGGTGAACGACCCAGCGGCGCGCGCTGGATGCGTTGCCGCGACATTGGTGAAGCTCCTGCAACATCGAATTGCCCGTGATGCATATCGCACGGCGAGGAGACCATGGCTAGACTGATCGCGTCTCCACTCAGGTCTATACCCATGAAGATTGATCCCGCGCCAATACAGCCTAGCTTCGCTGGAGTCACGCGCCGCCAGTTGTTGGTCATTGGGGCAGGCACTGCAGCAGCAGCGGCTTTGCCATTCGCAGCGTCCGCTGCTCCTACTGCGCCGAATGGCGCTGAAACTCCGGAAGGAAATCCACCCATGAGCTATGTCACCACCAAAGACGGGGTCCAGATCTTCTACAAGGATTTGGGTCCCTCCAATGGCACTCCGATCGTCTTCTCGCACGGATGGCCTCTGAGCTCCGACGATTGGGACGCGCAGATGTTGTTCTTCCTCTCCAAGGGCTATCGTGTCGTCGCGCACGATCGGCGCGGACATGGCCGCTCGGCGCAAGTCTGGAACGGCCACGACATGGATCACTACGCCGACGACCTCGCCGCGGTCGTGAACCATCTCGACCTCAAGGGCGCGATCCACGTCGGCCACTCCACCGGCGGCGGCGAGGTCGTGCGCTATCTAGCTCGCCACGGCGAGAAGCGGGCCGCGAAGGCCTGCCTCATTAACGCCGTGCCGCCGCTGATGGTCAAGACCGCGTCGAATCCCGGCGGCCTGCCGAAGGACGTGTTCGACGGCCTGCAACTGCAGACGGCCACGAACCGGGCGCAGTTCTACCGCGACATTCCCGCCGGGCCGTTCTACGGCTTCAACCGGCCGGGCGTGAAGCCGCAGGAAGGCATCATCCAGAACTGGTGGCGCCAGGGGATGATGGGCAGCGCCAAGGCGCACTACGACGGCATCGTCGCGTTCTCGCAGACCGATTTCACCGACGACCTGAAGAAGATCGGACTGCCGGTGCTGGTGATGCACGGCGACGACGACCAGATCGTCCCCTACGCCGATTCCGCGCCGCTGTCGGCCAAGCTGCTGAAGAACGGCACGCTGAAGACCTACAAGGGCTTCCCGCACGGCATGCCGACAACGCACGTGGACGTCATCAACGCGGACCTGCTGGCTTTTATCAAGGCCTGATTGCGTCGAATCAGTCGGCACCGTCGATGGCCGGTCCACCCTTGAGTTGGAGGCCATCGACGCGACTCCCACTCTGGACGTCCAGTCCTCCCTCCTGAAGACGTTCCACTGAACCCCTCTTCTTGCCCACATTGCCATGACCAAACTCACTCATGCCAACGGCGCCCCCGTTATCGACAACTTCAACATCGAGACCGCCGGTGCGGGCGGCCCCGCGCTGCTGCAGGACATCTGGCTGCTCGAGAAGCTCGCCCACTTCGACCGCGAGGTGATCCCCGAGCGGCGCATGCACGCCAAGGGCTCTGGCGCTTTCGGCCACTTCACGGTGACGCGCGACATCACGGCGTACTCGAAGGCCAGGCTCTTTTCCGGCATCGGCAAGAAGACGGACGTCTTCGTGCGCTTCTCCACGGTGGCCGGCGAGCGCGGCGCGGCGGATGCCGAGCGAGACATCCGCGGCTTCGCGGTGAAGTTCTATACCGAGGAAGGCAATTGGGACCTGGTGGGCAACAACACGCCCGTGTTCTTCCTGCGCGACCCGCTGCGATTTCCCGACCTGAACCACGCAGTCAAGCGCGACCCGCGCAGCAACCTGCGCAGCGCCCAGAACAACTGGGACTTCTGGACGCTGCTACCCGAGGCGCTGCACCAGGTGACCATCGTGATGAGCGATCGCGGCCTGCCCGATGGCTATCGCCACATGCACGGTTTCGGCAGCCACACGTTCAGCCTCGTCAACGCGGACAACGAGCGGCACTGGGTGAAGTTTCACCTGCGCAGCCGGCAAGGCATCCGTAACCTCACCGACGCACAGGCCGCCGCGATCGTCGCCAACGACCGCGAGAGCGCGCAGCGCGACCTGCTCGAGGCGATCGACGGCGGCGACTTCCCGCGCTGGACGTTGTGCATCCAGGTGATGACCGAGCAGCAGGCGCAGGTCTGCCCGTTCAATCCCTTCGACCTCACCAAGGTCTGGCCGCACGGCGACTACCCGCTAATCGAGGTGGGTGTGCTGGAGCTCAACCGCAACCCCGACAACTACTTCGCCGATGTGGAGCAGGCGGCGTTCTCGCCCGCCAACATCGTGCCGGGCATTGGCTTCTCGCCGGACAAGATGCTGCAGGGGCGGCTCTTCAGCTACGGCGATGCGGTCCGCTACCGGCTGGGCGTGAACGCGCACCAGATCCCGGTGAACGCCCCGCGCTGCCCGGTGCACAGCTATCACCGCGACGGCGCTATGCGCGTGGACGGCAACCAGGGCGGGCTGCCCGGCATCGTGCCCAACAGCCGCGGGGAGTGGGCCGACAGCCCGCGGCTGGCGGAGCCGCCGCTGGCGCTCTCGGGCGCAGCCGCGCACTGGGACCATCGCGCGGACGAGGACTACTACTCGCAGCCGGGGGCGCTGTTCCGACTGATGTCGCCCGAGCAGAAGCTGCAGCTCTTCGACAACACGGCGCGCTCGCTCGGCGGCGCGAGCGAGGACGTGCAGCAGCGGCATATCCGCAATTGCACGATGGCCGATCGCGCCTATGGCGCAGGGGTTGCCGAGGCGCTGAAGAACCGCTAGTCAGGCATCGGGCGCGTTGGTGCAGCAAGTTGCCCAACGCGCCCGTGAAAGGCGGGGCAGAGTGCGTACGCTTACGCGCATCGGGAGGAAGGCTTGGACGACCGCTGTAGCCTGGAAGCCGCCATCTGCCCATCCGATCGGCGGAAGGCAGAGATGGGTCGGTAGTTGCCTCTGGCGCCCGCGCACCCATGCGCGGGTGGGCCTACGTCGGAATCCGGCCATTTTGAGACTGTCGCCACCGCCCGCCTCACCCACGCCGCGTGCCGCGGGACTATCGCGCCTCGGTCGATTCGCGCTCGAACTCGCGGATCACCGGGTTGCCAAGGATGGCATCCCTCCCCGCCTCGATCAGGCGATCGACGTCCCTCTCGGGCAGACGAAGTCTGGTCGGCACATCGTTCAGACTTGCAGCACGCTCCTTGTCGAGGGCTTCAAACGAGATCCGCGTGACGAAGAATTCGACTTCGTCGCACCGCCAGCCGGGGCGGCGTGCAGCGATCTCCTGCTGCCGAGAATGCGGCATGCCACACCGATACGCCACGAGGTCGTCGCGCCACTGCTGCATCATGGGAACGAAGGCGTCATAGCTCATTCGAACGTTGGTCCCCATTGCCGCGTCGATGGCCGCGCTTGCGACTTCGATTCCGGATGGGCCATCCTGGCTTCGGTTCCAATCGCCGCGCGGGCCGTGACCGGCGTCAACTACGATGAAAAGTAGCCGTCGCACATTGATCGCGTCGTTCTCGCTCATGGGACCGTAAGCCGTGCCCAGCAGCAGGCGCGATTGCAAAATGGTGGCCAAGCCGTAGTTGTCGGTCACCCCGCCGTCGACCAGCTTGATGTACTTTCCCTTCGAAGTGTCCCGGAGACCGCGAACGGCGTTTGCCAACGCGCCAAACAGCAGCGATTGCCCAGGCGCCTGGGCCTTGTCAAGGTTCGGCAGCGGTGCACTGCAAGTCTCGGGATGCTTTTGAAGGACGATCGGTGCGAAGAAGAGCGGGACCGCCATGGATGCGGCGACGGCCTCGGAAACGGGAAAGCTCGCGAGATCACTGCATAGCGCATCGAATGCCAGCTGGCTGAACGGGAACGCGACCCGGTAGTAGACGTTCGTGGCGTTGATCCAAACGATTGGCTTGCCGCGGCGGAACATGTCGGCGTACGTCGCGCCCTTGAACACGTCTTCGTCGAGCCATGTCCTGAGATCTTCCCGATCGTTGAGCCCCCCCGCGAAGAGGCGCGCAAGGTTGACCGGATTCAGGAGACTGAAGCGAAGTCCCACCTCTCCGTCCTTCAAGAGCACTGATCGAAAGGTCGCCAGGCTGGCCTTGCCGTGCAGACCGTAGTACGCAGCGGTGATGGAGCCTCCGGACACGCTGCTAATGAATGCGACGTTGTCGAGCAGGGACGCGCCCCCAGGACCTCTCATGGCGTCGAGCCCCTGCAGCGCGCCGAAGGCGAAGGCTGCGGCTCGCGTGCCACCGCCAGAGAACGACATGGCGACGGCTGTCTGGCCGGCGACGTCGGTGGCTTCTCGCATGGCCGCGGATGCGCTGCCAGCCGCGGCCTGAGGCAGATTGCGCGGAGCATTGTGAGGAAGCGACCCGCAGGCACTGAGTCCCGCAAGTAGAAGCAGCATCAGAGTGCGGTAGGCCCTGCCGCAGGCGTGTCGCTCTCTCCCTGCCTCCCCCATTCGCCAAGGCAGACTGCTCTTGCGCCGAAGAGTGTAGTCATGTCGAAACTTTCGCATTGGACTAGGTCAGGCGTCTATGTGCTGGAGGGCATATTTCGATACTCGGTCGCATGCGTGCGCGTGGCGGGCGTCGAGGTGGCGGGGCGGTTGTTTGCGATTGCTCGCTGCTGCGGCCCTGCATGCGCAATTTGCAGCATGCGGCGGTGCATTCACGAGAGCTTGAAGAGTACTCAATGACCGGCGACCTGGCCGCCATCGACATGCAGAATTTCGCCTGTCACGAACGGCGCCGAATCCAGAGACAGTCGCTTTGATGGAGCGGGCCGTTGCGACAACGTGGTGCCCCCGGCAGCGAAACGCTTTGACCGCCTCCGCTCCCATGCCTTGCGAAGCGCCGGTGATAACAATGACCTTTTGTTGGTTGCTCATGCTACACCTCCTCCAATTGCGGGTTGACGCGGTGCAGTGCCGCACTCAAAAACCTCCGAACCGCTCAGAGAGCCTGCCCCGAGGGCCTCAGGCCGCTTCCCGAGCGACAGCGAGATAGGCGTGGATCTGCGACACAACCGCTGCGCCCTCGCCCACCGCAGTGGCCACGCGCTTGGTCGAGCCGGAGCGGACATCGCCAATGGCGAAGACGCCCGACACGCAGGTTTCCAGCGTATTGGACTGCAGCCCGGCGTCTATGCCGGTCAGCACGAACCCCTTGGCATCTACCCCCACATCGCAGCCGTCCAGCCACGATGTGTTCGGCTGCGCGCCAGTAAACAGGAACACGTGCTGCACCCGCATCGTCATCTGCGTGCCTATATTGCAATCACGAAGGGTTACGCCTGTCAGCCGCGTATTGCCTTCGAGGTCCACAACTTCGGTGCGGGCATGGACCGTGATGTTGCGCTGCGCGGCGATGCGGTCGATCAGGTAGCGCGACATGCTGGTGTCGAGGCTATCGCCGCGAATCACAACGTGGACGTGCGCGACATGGGCGCCCAGGAACACGGCGGCCTGGCCGGCGGAATTGCCGCCACCCACCAGCATGACTTCCCGGTTGGCGCAGAGCTTGGCTTCCACCGGCGACGCCCAGTAGTAGACGCCACTCCCTTCGAACTCGGCCCGGCGCGGAATCGGCGGCCGACGGTACGCGGCGCCGCTGGCGATGATGACGGTACGCGCCTGGATCGTATCGCCGGCCCGCGTACGCAACTGGTGTACGGCGCCGCAATCGAGCCGTTCGATTTCCGTGGGAAAGGCGATGTCCGCGCCGAACTTCTGCGCCTGCGCATAAGCATTGGTGGTAAGCGCATGGCCCGAAATGCCGGCGGGAAATCCCAGGTAGTTCTCGATGCGCGCGCTGGCACCGGCCTGACCGCCCGGCGACAACGCATCGAGCACGATCACGCGCAACCCTTCCGACGCCGCATAGACCGCCGCCGCCAGCCCGGCCGGGCCCGCGCCGATGATCGCCACATCATAGATCCGGCTGCCATCGATATGCGGCAGCAACCCCAGGCACGACAGCACCTGCGTGGTATCGGGACGGCGCAGCACCGTGCCATTGGGGCCGATGACGAGCGGCAGATCGTCATCGGTGGCATCGAACTTGCCGGGTATTTCCGCCGCTTCAGCATCGGCGTCGATATCAACCACCGAGTATGGATAGTTGTTACGCAGCAGGAGCGCCTGCAGGTCGAACATGGCCGGATCGCTCCCACGGCCGATCAGCGTCGGCCCGCGTCCACGCTGGATCAGCGCCGTGCGGCGCAGCATCATCGCCTGCATGATCAACTCGCCGAGCGCGGCCTCGGCCACCATCAGCGCGCGCAAGCACGCCGGGCGCACGACGATGGCGCGCACATCCTCGATGGCGATGCCGTCGACGAGTTCGGGCGTGCCAGAAAGCTGGCCGATTTCGGTCAGAAAATTGCCGGGCCCGTGCTCGGAGGCCAGAGCGCTGTCACCGATGCCATCGCGCTGCACGATGCGCACACGCCCTTCGATGACGAGGATCATGCCATTGGCCGGATCCCCGGTACGTACCACGTACTCGCCGGCCTGCCAGGTCTGTTCCCGGCCATAGGGCGCGATGCGCGCGATATCGGCGGCAGATAAGTGCGGATACATCTGCCGCTGGTGCAAGACTACGACGGCCGGGGCCGCTTCCGGCACGGCGCCGGATGCATCGGCGGACGACTTGTGTTGGGCGGAGATGTCCATGGCGGATGGATGTGGTGGTCTGCCTTGCGTGCAAGCGTAGCAGTCCAGTCCTCGAAACGCAGTCATGCACCGGGCGTGCCATGACAAGACTTGCGTATAGGAGGCGCGTCGGAACGGAGGGGCGAAGCATCACTAGCCGCATGCGGCAAACGCGGCGATCGCCTTCTTGACGTCACTCGAGATTGGCCTTGTCGAGCCCGAACGCCTTGTCGAACGAACCAGGCACCATGCGGAACGCCACGTTCAGTCGGTTCCAGCTATTGATTGCGCCCACGAGGAACGTGAGATCGGACAACTCTTGCTCGGAGTACTGGGTACGCACGCGCTCGTAGATATCGTCGGGTACGCCTTGGGAGGGAATGTTGGTCAGAACCTCAGTCCACGCCAGCGCAGCGCGTTCACGCGGCGAGAACAGTGTCGACTCCCGCCAGATCGCCAAGTGGTGCAGACGCAGTTCGCGCTCGCCGTGGATCTTTGCCATCTTGATATGCATGTCAACGCAGAACGCGCAGCCATTGAGCTGCGATGCGCGGATCTCGACAAGCTCGCGGATGTGTGCCTCGATCCTCGTCTTCTGGAACAACGGGCCGAACTCCACGAGCTTCTTGGTCAGTTCGGAGGACTGCTGGAAGTAGTTAAGGCGTTGCATCATGATTCTCTGCTGGCAGTTGACTAAAAGTTGAGCTCACGGGGGCTGCGCGGCTTTATTTGCCTCGGGGTCGGCTTGGACGGAATAATACGCTTCGACAGACCACGCGGTAGTGCCCTCACGGTACCTACTCTGTTGTCGCATCGGCACCAATCGCAGCGTTTTGTATGGTGCAACATTCGCACAACCGTCCTTGTGACGCGCGAATGCGCCAACAACGCATCTCCGCAACAGAAAGATTCGTAGTCGTTGGGCGAGACCTGCAGAGTTGAATGGTTAGGGGATCCGGAATAGTCTCCATTGCACGCTGGCCGCAAGTCGCCCGGTTCAAGTTCGTACCCGGCCTTTTTCCGTCGTCCACCATGGCTTGCAGGGAAACGTCCGCCTCAGCCCGATCAGGAGGGAAAAATCTGCCTGGATACTAATTAGCGTGCACTATTCAGTAAATGGTAATCGGCCAAGGGAATATGCCGACCCCTCGTCACGATAGGACTTGTTGGCCTCATGCACTTATCCGTACATGGCTATCACGCTGCAGCATCCCCAATCCGGCCCGCGCCGTGGCAACAAAGTGATCCAGCGTCTGACTTGCGCTGGCGACGACGACCGTTGCGTTTTTGTGCTTGAGTGTCGCTACTTCACATCAGTCATGACCCCTAGAGGCCTGCGCGTCTATCCAGGCGCCAAGAATTGGCGCTTGTCCAGCGGCGAACTCGTCGAGTTGATCGACAAAGATCTGTTTCGAGTTTCGCATACAGGAGAAGTACTCTTGAGAGTCGCATGAGTCATCATCCGCCCTCTGTCGTGAAACGCCGTGTTAGACACTGGCTAAGCAGATCACGGTAAGCCGACGAACAAACGCGTTGCCGAGAAGCGCGCTTTTCGTTGGAAAGGGATCTGCGAGATACAACCTGCTGTTTCGCTGGTTCATCGGTCTGGCCATGGACGACGCGGTCTGGGTGCCCACGGTGTTCACCAAGAATCGAGAACGACTGATCAAGCATGACGCGGTGATCGAGTTCTTCAACGAAGTGCTGGCTATCGCGCAGAAGAAGAGCTGGCTGTCCGGCGAACACTTCAGCGTGGACGGCACATTGATCCAGGCTTGGGCTGGCCACAAGAGCTTTGTGCGCGAAGACGGTGAGGACGAGGACAACGGCGGCGACTTCAAAGGCCGTAAGCGGAGCAACAAGACCCACGAGTCCAAGACGGATCCCGATGCTCGACCGTTCCGCAAATGCAATACTGCCAGTGCGCTGCGCTACATGGGACACACCCTGAGCGACAACCGTCATGGCCTGGTGGGCCATTAACGCGTACTCATTGGCGAATGACGGTAATGGGTCGTCCTCGACCATCGCCTGCCGCGGTGCAAGTTACTCGCACCGGTATCTGGATACTTGTGCGCCAGCTCGCTGTACGGCCTCCGACGCTTGCTGAGTCTGCACCGGATTATGGCTGAGCATTGCTCGCTCAGAGTTGGTAACCGCAGCTTGGTAGGACTGGCGCAGCGACGGGCAGATGATGCTCGAGGTGAGCCTGGCCTGCCCCTTGGGATCGAAGAAGGAAGACGGTTCAGCGCGATACTCTGCGTTTCGTTGGCCGATGGATTTCCTCACCATCTCAGTCTTTGCGTCGTTCTGGCACGGGGCATCCTGCAACGTGACTTGCCCCGCGGCGCTCCGGCATTGATAGATGGTCTGGCCGGCGGCATTCGTGGCCATGACGAACATCGCGATGGTCAGATATCTCTGCATGGTGCAACTTCAGGATACGGGTGCCTGCACGGCCCGCAGCTTTCGTTCGCTCTCTGGTCCGGACGGACCAGTTCCTTCAGTCGGCTGTGGCGAGACAACACTGATGTAGTCGCTGAGGATAGTCCCCAGATCGACGTCCTTGGACCTGTAGCGCATGATCGGGATACCGGCCGATGCAAGAACATCATTCTTTTGCTTATCGCGCTTCTGTGCTTTAGCGCTACCGTGCGAGGCGCCGTCAAGCTCGATGACATAGAGCGGTCGCATCGTTTTGCGTTCACAAACCAGGTAGTCGACATACTTCTGAGCGAACAGGTTCCTGGCGGCCCGTGATTTTCCCTTGTGCTGTACAAACGCGGACATTGCGACCTGGGCGCCGCCCTCAGCCGTTCGTAGAGCTGTATCTCATCCTGGCGCAAGAATGGAGCTCTGCGGGCAAAGCGAAAATTCTTAGAGGGACTCTCGCCTGCGCCTGCCGCCTTCAGTGCCGACAGGACAACGATGACAATGCCGAAAAGGAACACCAGCCCGAGCATCGCTTTCACTTGACCCTCCTGCGTCTATTGTTAAGCCCCGAACAACTGGTGGCAGTCCTGAACGAGATATTTGCCGACTTCGACAATATCGCCGACAGCCGGGGACTCGAGAAAATCAAGACAATCGGCGACGCTTACATGGCAGCCGCAGGCCTGCCTGTGCCGGCGGCCGATCACGCCGCCCAGGCCGCTCATATGGCATTGGACATGCTTGAATCATTGGGCCAGTTCAATCAGCAAAGCGGCTACAACCTGCAATTGCGAGTTGGCATCCACAGTGGAGCTGTCGTGGCCGGCGTGATCGGGAGGAGAAAGTTCATCTATGACTTGTGGGGTGATACCGTCAATATCGCCAGCCGGATGGAGTCGCAAGGCGTAGTCGGTCGCGTTCACGTAACTGATGCCACGCGGCAGCAACTTGGGGAGCCATTCCTGCTCGAAGAGCGCGGTTTGATTGCAGCAAAGGGCATCGGTGACCTGCATACATGGCTTCTGGTTGGGAGAACCTAGCCGGCGGCGGGTCAGCATACGAAAGCGGTCGTTCACGATCAGAACGACGGCTGTCTCCAAATCGGCCGATTCGCCTGATCAACGCAGAGCGGTTGAATCCGCAGTCGGTTACGGTCGTCGCCGTCGTCGGCCGCTCACGGCACAACCGGCCATTGAGCGAGCCGCACGACGCGCGGTGGAGCGACTGCCTTGCTCCCCAAATCCGTCGAAATGCCAGCAAATGCTACGCAAGCAACAGCAAGGCATCAGCGAGCGAGAGCACCGTCGTGCGCGAATCGAACGCCGTTGAAAAAAGATGATCGTGCACGACCTGATCCGGGTCGTAGCAGCAATCCTTGACCGTGAATAAACGGAAGTCCGCATCGCTCGCGTACGCGACCGACGACAGCACCACACCGGTCGACGCAATGCCCACCATGAGTAGGGTATCGATACCCTGCGCGGAAAGCCGCACCTGCAGGTCGGTACCAAAGAACACGCTAGCACGATGCGCGATGATGAGCGGTTCAGTGGCCTGCTGGCCGAGTTCCGGCGAGATCTGGTCGTCGACGAAAAGACCAAGTTGCTTGATTCCCTGCCCGTTTCTGTTCAACGGACTGACTTCCGGATAGCCTGGACGAAAGTGGATCTTGGCGAAATAGACGCTGACGCCCTTGGCCCGCGCAGCGTCACACAGCTCGCGCGTATTGGAGAGTAAAGTGGGTGCGACCGATGGAAATAACGCCAGGATGTCGGTCTGATAATGCATGACCACCAGAGCGGTTTTCGCAGGAACAATTGCCGGAATCTGCATGGTCACACTGTGCGCATCAGCGGCGCTTTCCACGCCCTGTTGATGGTCTGCTGAATCGACGGGTCCACGTTCAACGGATGGCGACATAAGGCTACGCGATAAGGAATGATGATCGACTCTACCACGACCATCATGAAGCTAAATTTCAAGAAGCGAAGCATGGTGGCCTTGGCCGATTCAGCCGACGACAAGCCGTTCGAGCGTCTGGTCGCACCGCTTCGACTCGAGCGCTATCAGATTTGGAAGTGTGTGCTCGTAGACCGGTGGCCGCTTCGGCGAGAAGCGGACCTTCCGCAGTGGCTGCAAATCTTTGACAATTTACAGGCTGAAGACGTGGGCGAACCGCGCTGACCGTGGCCGGCTTGCCTCAAGGCAACAGAACCTTCTTCATTGATGGTGCGGGGTGTAGCACATAGTTCTCTCGCTCATAGAACGGAACGGCGTCCGGCCGTGCGTCAAGAAATATCGCGGTCATACCACGAGCACGGGCGTCGGCTTCGGCGTATTCCATCAAGGATCGGCCAACACCGCTCCCTCGGCCCGTCGCATCGACCACGAGGTCATCGATATGAAGGTGTGCCCCGCGCGCCAAGGTGCGAACGGGTCTCATGCCTATCACTCCGATAATCTTCCCATCATGGAATGCTGCCACTAGCTCGTAGCCCGAATACGATTGCAGGCGGGTCCGCTCCAAAAATTCGGGTTCTTCAAGGGACCGAAGTTGAGCGATGACAGGGTATGCCTGCATCCATTCCGGCGGCGACAGCCTTCTAATTTCCAACCTGCTGCAGCGATGTTCAGTCATGGCTCAAGTCGATCCTCACTCGAAAAATCCAGATTGTCGCACGGAGCCGAATAGCGAGGTTTCTCGATGGGTTGGGCATTCGAAGGTCCGCTTCCGAGAATAACGACCGGCGGCTCCGGGTCGGGAAGAGACGACCGGGTAGCGGCGGTCCGAGGTCCGTTCCCGGCCAGTTTCAGCCGTTCGCCGGTCGGCTCGCGCGGACATTCCCACGTCGGCACCGCCCCGAGAGCGGCCGTCGGCTGGATCAAAAGTCCCCTCGCATTTCCGACCATTGAGGTGATCGCGCTGGACTAGCGCGATCACCTTTGAACGTCCACTTCCTGATGTAACGTCGTAGGCTTGAAGGCACCGGCTGCGCGTGGCCCCAAAGCAAAAAAAACCCTCGCACGATGGCGAGGGGCCAAAAGCCAGACCAAGGGGAAGACTCCTTGGCGAGAGGCTCAACAGCGGTTACGGACGATCCATGCTCAGGCTGTAGAAGTTTTGAGCGACATTGGCGCTGATCGTTGCGGAAAGGCCGGCAGCGGGGATTCTCAGGCCGATCGATTCGTTGACGTTCGTGGCAGCGGCCCGATGCCGTAGCCCAACGACGGGGTCGTTTATCGTCCACGTATCCACGCGCCCATCCTCGATACGAGTCCGGGTATAGGAATTCGCGGTGGTGTCAACAGAATCGATCTTCACACTGTAGGGTGTAAAGGCGCTGACCGCACCATTCGGGCTGATCATCGAATCCCAATAGGCATTCGTCGTGCCGACGGTCGGCAGAGTCATGGTGTACGCCTTGCTCGCGACAGTAAAGCCGCCAGGGCGGGTGGTGAACATGGAGACGTGACCGTCGGTGCCAACAAAAGTGACCGCATACCCGGTGCCGCCGCCCGATGGCGTGCTAGCAATGCCGTCCGCATTTTCGGTGAAGACCGGGAAATCAGCGGGTGTCCAAATGCCGCACGGCTGGCCAGCGTAGCAACGGCTGCTGGCCGTCACCTTTCCGTCGGCGCCAATCGTCATGTTCACGCGACTCGGCATCAGCTTGCCAGCGCTATTGGCAGTGGTTGTGTAGGTAAGACCCACCCATTCACCCGCCTTTTTGTCAATGCCGACCTTTTGCGCCGGCACCAACAAGGCGGACGCCGAGCCACTCGCATTGCGCAGGAGCGCGACACCACCCTTGCCGACGACCATGTCATAGCCATACTGGCTATCCGGATTGACGAAGCGGCAGGCCTGGCTGGAATCGGCCGTAAGCGTATCCGCGGCGCTATGGCTTTGATAGGTCACGGTCAGCTTCGCTGCGTCGACCGTCACCACCTCGATCACGTTTTCGGCCGTATTGACACTGAAGTACTTGCCGCTGCGGAAGCTGGCGCAGGACGCCGCCGAAGGTTGCAGGATAGTTTGAATCGGGCCAGTCGAATTGCCGCCCGGGTTCGCTGCGACTGCGGTGGATAGATCTTCCAGGGTCGTGCCGGACGCGGTCAGCGCAGCGCCAAGCTTGTCGATTGCTTTGTCCATCGCGTTACCGGCTGTACTGCCATTTGCGGCGACGAGAGTGTCCGAGAGGGGGTTCGCCCCGCCCAGATCAACAACTCCGCTTAGCGAGAGGGCGACTGACGAAACCGCGCTGGTTACGCCAACGGAGGTCAGCTTGCCCTGTGCGGCCGCGTCAAAGGTATTGAAGAAGTCAGCAGTGTTGCCGCCGGCGATCGCCGCCGTTACGAGCTCGGTAAGAGGGGTAATATTAGCAACCGCAGCGGTTCCAGAACCCGCATCCACGACCGAGTGCATCACCGGCCCGTTCGGAACCTGGACGCTCAGCACGCACGGGCGCACGGCGTTCGGAATATCAATAGTGAAGGTGCCATCTGCGGCAGTCGTGGCCGTACCCGATCCCGTCGCGCATTTGGCTTGAACGGTTGCCCCCGCCAGTGCCGCACCAGTTGCCGCGGTGCCGCTGATCTTCGTCGTCGGGGTAGTCGGCGTCGTAGTCGTAGCCGCCCCAGTAGTGGCGCTATCGTCCCCGCCACCGCCACAAGCCGTCAAGGTAGCCGCAGCGACAGCCACGGCAAGCAGTTTTGCATTCATTCTTCCGACTCCCTAAAGTATCCGGCGCTCGGATCTGAAGGACCCGCATCGCCTACCCGTCCGCTCTTTTTTCGGTTTCGGCATGCGCAGCAAACAACCAGCGCAGCCGGGGGTAAGTATGCGAGTGAAGCCAGAATGTCCGCATCATCAATATTGATGATGAAACAACAGGTGTGTTTCATGATCTCGAAACACCCCTGCCGCAAAGCGGCCGCCCACGCGAGAGCTTCAAGGACTGATCGGTTTTGCTGAAAAGCTCGGCATCGGCGATGCGTTCAGCAAGGGGGCTGCTGCCAGCAACTATTCCCGATTGGAATTGCCATGCAGCACCAGGCTCGGCCCTCGGAGGGCCGCTGCGCCCGTTGCCAGTCAACCCGGCTTTTTTTGCGAGAGTACCGATAACATCGTGCTCACGGCTTTGACCTGCGATCGAGCGTCGGTCTTTGCAAGAATGGCCCGCACCTGGTATCTAACCGTGTTAGGTGAGACCCCTTTGGTGTCCGCATAATCCTCTGGGGACGTGCCTTCTATCAGGGCCTCCGCCACGGCCGCTTCCGCCGGCGTCAAACCAAAAGCCTGCTGCAACTGCTTGGCAGTGACAGGGGGCCCATTTCCACGCGGCCTTGCCGTAATTAAGACCGATGCCGAGCCGAAAGTGACCAGCGTTTGCCCTGGAATGGCGGCGATGCTCATGAACAGGTCGTGACTGGCTCCGGTGGCATTTCGCAGCGCCAGGCTTTCCCCGCGTCTGGATCGCGCAACCCGTAGGATCGCGGCGAGCAGCGCGTCATTGTCCGAAGCGTGTGGCGCTACCAGTCGACCGTGCCTGAGCCTGAGCGCAGTGCCGGCTTTCAGCAGCGCCTCCCCAGCCTGATTGGAAAAGACGGGGCGCCCGTCCTTGTCCAGCGCGAAGACGGCAAGGCCCAGTTGCTCCATCAGTTCGGTCCCCAGCGCGGCATCCCGGTGCAAATCCTTGGCGTCCTGCCAAAGGTTGATGGCGCGATGGAGATGCGGGATCAGACTGACTGCGGTCTTCCTGTCCGCGTCGATATAAGGCGGTCTTCCTTTGTTGCGAAGGAGCCCTAGGAGGGTTTCGCTTCCTCCGGGCCGGGGAAGACGTGCTCCCATTAGATAGCGGTGTCCAGAAGTTGGGAGCTGGAAGTCCTGGTAGAACTCGCTCCGAGCCACGTCTCGGTCGGTGATATGGTCTTGGCAGGCAACGAGCGCTCCTGCGGGCGCCCGCTGGACCAATTCGCGCCGCGGATCCAGTGCGCCATAGTGTGCCTCGTAGATCGTGACTATAGAGTCGAAGTGGGAGTCTGGCGTATACACCGAGAAACGCGGACAGTTGTTTGCTGGGTCCCAACTGAACATGTGAAAGACGTTCGCGCCGACCGCCTCCGCAGTGCGTTGCAGGACTTCCAGGAAGTCGTCTTGTCGAATGGCGGCCTCGTAAAGGTCCCCAATCAGATGTTCTCTCAGCATGCCCGCTCCCCAACGGATTCGCGACCAAAGCCTGTCAGGCGGCTCTTTTGGTCGAGGCTCTTAGATCTACTGGCTAAGTACGATAGCGAATTCTTGATGGTGTCCACTTCCCCACCAACGAGGGGGTATCGCGATTGTGGGAAGTCCACATTTTGCATTACCTTCCAGCCCACCTCCGGCTGTCGCGAGGTCGACTCCCGAGTCCGTCTGCAAGCTCCTCAGATAAGTGCGCTTTCCAGCCCTGCATACAGTTCAGCCGTTCCCCCAGGAGGCGGTGGTACCGCAGCGTATCAGCTCCTCCAGAGGCTTGATCTTGGCAGCACGCCCCCCCAGTTGGGACGGTTTACTTTGGTGCAGGCAAGAGCATCGCCCGTCAATCGCCTCAAACTCGGATCATTTGTTCTCGCGCTGGCGCTGCCGACGAAGGTCAGTCGCACTAGGCGTATCACGAACGTGAATCGATCGCATTGGATTTGACGGCCGCTGTCGAGTAGCCATGGAAACTGCCCCGCTTTTTTGGAGGCGAGGCCATCAGCGCTTTCAGGCCTACGGACCTCGTTGGACATTACATCGCTGGCAAGCATCCCGGCCTTGCGCGCCAGCTCAAATAGTGTCAGCTCTGCCGCCCCAGCGTGCTCCTGCGCGAAGGCGGTCAGCTTCTGCCGATGCTCGCCAAGTTCGATCTTGGATGGCTGCTGTAGCAGGCCCTTGGCGAGCTTGGTGCGCGATGCCACGTCAAACTCGGCCAGCTCTGCCACCGTCACCTCGCCACCAGCGAGCGCGCCCGGCGTGAACACGGTTTCGACCAGGCCGCGCCCCAGTATCATCGCCTCGACGGGCAGCCCTTGCTCTGCCAGCAGGATGGCGCCCGAAAATGCGCAACGGCGCGTGCAAACGGGGCGCTTGCCACTAGGGCGGCATTTGATGTGGCCCCAGGCAGGAGGGTGGTGATTTTCATGGCCAGGCGCGAGCAGTCCCGCGCGAGGCCGAATAGATCGGCGTACCGGGCGCGCTGCTCGCTGGCGATGTTGCGGGCTTCATCCAAAAATCCGTCTTGCTCAAAGGTCATGGCTTGCATCCGTTCCCATCGACGCTGCGCATTATGAAGCCAGAGCAAAGGAACCTTGCGCAGCGCTGGGCGATGGCGGGCGAGGTGTGTTGCTCGGCTTCGGGCGCCTGGTGGGATCGGGTGACCGCTTCGGACCTGGAAGCTGCCGTTAAGATTGGAACAGACGGGTGGCTGAGATGGGTCGGGTGCTGCCGGTCGCAATGGCCTCAATCCCACCACTTCCGCTGGTTCAGCGGCCGTGACCGGCCGTGATCTTTGCGTGATCTGCGTCTATAAAGGAATGGATCTCTGAGGACACGCTGATCCGGCGAAAGGAGCGCACCACCGTAGCCGATCTCGACACGAGCTGAGAGCATGCGTGGTGGTCTAGTTCACCGCGCCCCGGCGATGGCGCCCTGAAAAGACGTGAAGTCGCGGGCCCCTCTCGTTCGCTGGCCCTCTATATGTGGCGCAAGGATGGATCGACCGATGTGTCCAAAGAATAGTCCCGGGTCATCACGCCCGACTTGTCGGCCCGC
>NZ_BAAILO010000301.1:0-2932 GCF_054589115.1 Cupriavidus sp. 8B
CAAACGGTTTTTTGATGACCGGTCGCGGGCTGACCTCGCCGGGTCCCGGCTCACGCGCCTGCGGCCGCGACCGCTAATCAAAAAACCCTCTGCTTTTACTTCACATGACCGGTTCGGGTAGCTGATCTCTCCCGCTGGTATTCCTGATGATGATCGTGCGCCACACTGCACCCCGCGCCTGAGAAATAGCCAGTAGGCAGTAACTGTGGCGGTGTGGCAGCCTATGCCGAATCGCTTGCTTAGTCAGCTTCGTCGCGCTCACCCAGATCACCAGGGAGATATCGGGCGAATGCGTCCTCAAAGTCCCGGCGGTGGTACCCCTTTAGCGAAGGGGCGGGGCCGACGTCACCCGGCGACCTTTCGGTGCGAATGTTGACGCTCCTGATGTGCAGGGGGCGGAGTAGCCGAGCGAGGTCATGTGCTGTGATCGGACCGCCACGCGTGAACCTGCCCCACGGCTTTTCGGAGTCAAAGGACAAGGTCTGCAGCAACTGGCCGGTCGAGAGCTTCGAGGCTGCTGCCGACTCGAAGGCCAGTTTGATGTCGCTGAGCAGTTCCTCCAGGCCAGCATGATCTCGATGATCGGTCCGTGCCGAAAGCTTGGTTGCCGCATGGCGAGCGTGTTCAACCCAGTCGCTGCCTAAGATGCTCGCGACCGCAAGCAGCGGCTCCCAGTTGTCCGAGAACCGGTCGTTGCCGAGGTTAATTGGATTCCTGGTGGCGTTTCGGACTTCGATTGCATGTTCATGTGCCAGTCTGGCGAAGCAGGCGCGTACAGGAGCAAACGCATCGTTTGCAGACGGCACGTGCATTTCCACGATTTCTTCCGGACGCTTGCGTTGCAGTTCAATTAGGATCGACCGGTCCTCCAGCGTTTCCGGCAGATGCCCAATGCCGAAAATGGCTTTCATGAAGAACGTGCTAAACGAGACATTACGGCCTCGTTCCACTCTGGTGATGGATGCCGCCTGCCGCGTGTGACCAGAGTTGATGATGCCGGTCAGTTCCCGGGAGCCGAAGAACGTGTCGGCTTCATCAATAAGGAGCGTCGGCTTGTTATGCGCAGGCATGCGATATAGCGTAGCCGGCGTCAAGTTGGATGCCGCATAGGCCCTGTACACGAGGCTTTTCAGAAGACCTAGTGCAGTTGTTTTTCCACACCGCTTGACGGGCGAGAAGAATGCAAGCAGCGGTGCGACGCGGATGACGTCAACGAAATACGTTGCCAGGGCCCAGAGGACGATTGCAATGGCGACATAGGCGTCCACGATCAGGTGGCGCATGATGAGCATCGCGGCATGCTGCGCCATCACGCTGCCGTTCACGTGCTGCCCTGGCCAGCGAGTTGGAGCGGGTGGATCCAGTGGGTCGCTGACCTGCGCGCCGAACACAAAGCTGTCCGGCACGGTGGCGGCTTTGAGGCTACGAACAACGCCTTCTGAGCCAAGGGCTCTATAACATTCAATGAAGGAGCCGCCATCCTCCGCTACAGCGAGCTTGATGCCAAGGTGAGCAGCCGTGTCAGTGGCGATACGGCGGCTGGGACCATCGGTCGTCCCGGCGCAGATGATCATTTCATTACCGGGATACCTCGCTTGGAGGTCTGCGGCAATTTCGTGGAGGTTGTCAGTGTACATCGCGCATGCGACCGGCGCTTCAGTCGCCTCGTGAATGGCCGCGGCACTCGCCCAATCCGTGGCGACATAAGTCGGTAAGTCGCTAGACTCGGCGCCGAAATGGATGTATCCGCCTTCGATTTGAGCGCCCGGAATGGTGAGTTCCGCGTGACCGCTGTCGGTAGTGTAGGCTACGAGGACATTGCAGGATTTCCCAGTCTTATCCCAAATCGGTAACGCGAGTGCGTTGGAGCAGTCGACGTCGCCGACCATCAATGGGGCAGTACACTCAAAACCTACGGCCTTGGTGAGACCCTTGGCCGATGCAATGGGGTGAACTGCTTTAGCCCGTGCAAGTTTCTCAAAAACCCCAGCGATTTTTGCTGAGGCGGCATCTTTTGAGCGCGGCCATTCGACCGGATTCAACGGAAACAGATCGTGCGTGTTCATGCTTGCACCTGTCATGGTCAGGCTGCCAGAGCGGAATCGCGCTCAGCGATACGCTGCTGTACCCAATCGTTGATCTCTTTACGGACCCACGCGGTAGACCGGCCGATCTTGATTTTGTTTGGAAATCGGCCCAACTGCATGAGACGGTAGATTTGGGGCCGGCTGATTCCTGTGATCTGTCGTACGGTCGAAAGGCGTACCAACTCGGTCAGATCGGTGGGGATGTCTCGCGCACCGAGGCGCGCAGATTCGCAACCGATCAGAGAGCCAGTTGTATTGGCATGAGCAGGCAAATGGCTGGACTGCCGCGCTTGAGGTTCGGCGTTCGCACGTATCCATTGTCGGGTTTGCAGAATCCGCTTAGCCGGCAGTCCCGTGCTCGCCGAGGTGTTCGTCCGCCGTGGGGTATTGGTGTTGTGCATTGAAAGCTCCATTCGTTTATCAGGGTCTGTTCGAGAGCGAACGGATGCATTGTTGTTTGATTCCGGCTGGTCGGCGGAACTGAGGCAGGAGGTTTCCCAAGAACCGAATTGGCGAAAACGGCTGCTTGTCGTTTGCAAGAAGTCCCGTTTTGTGCTAGTCCGCCGGCCTGACCGGGTTGTATGTGGATGGACTGTGCGTATCAGACCAATGAAGCGCAGCGTGGCGTGCCTGATTGGGAGAGATTGGCCCGATGGCGTTCCTGGCGGCACTAGTGCGAATGGGGGGCGCTGCGGCCTGGGGTTGGGTGGGAAGCTGCGCCGTGGAGGCTAGGCGCTCGCCGTAGCCGGACCGGCTGCTAGCGGGCGCGGAGGGCGTGTGGGAGTGACTGTCCCAATGGTGGATGGGGTGGCGACCTGCTCGCCGACCGGCGGCAGGTCGACGCT
>NZ_BAAILO010000301.1:3058-26671 GCF_054589115.1 Cupriavidus sp. 8B
CCCTGGGGGCTAGGGTGCTCCGAGCGAAAGCTGCGCGTGTATGAGCCACTTGTAGAGTCGCTGGACCATGGCGAATGCTAGTGGCAAATGCGCATTCGCCATGCCCTCGTAGAAGTTATACATCCAGCGCGGAAACCTTGCGCTTGCTGGGTATACGCCAACATCTTTGGCGACCTGATCTGCCAGGAGAAGGTCGTGAGGGTCGAAATCGCCAGGGGGCATGTGGCGGGCCAGTACGAGCAGCGCCTTCAGGTAGCTGTTGCCCTGGGGTGCAGCTGCGGCGCGGGTGGGGATGCTGTCGGGGAAGCGATCAGGCCAAAGGTTTTTGGGCATCGATTTCCGCTTGAGCTGCAGATGAATGCTGCGCAACTGCCTGCGGCATTCGTCAATCTCCATTCCGATGGGGCCGAGCGTGTCAATGCCCACGGTGCGCCAGAGTTTCCCTGGTTCTTCGAGTTCAGGGGCTGCTGCGGCACGTGCCCCGGTGAACGTCACGCGGGAAAACACGTCCTCATAGGTAACGGGTTTGATGATGGTGGTGGGCACATCCGTTGTCTGGCTGTCTTTCTGCCAGAACTTGCGATGCATCCTGGCAAGCGTCCTTAACGCCGAGATTTGCCCGTCTGGCGGCACGCTGCAGTCGAGCGCGACCCAAATGATCCGTTCGGGGTGAGGGGTGTCGCAGTGTTGGACGAGTTTGGGTTTCCCATACCCGAATGGCGTTTCGTCCACGGCTAGGCGCGGATATGGGAGAGGGCGTTGCGGCCCGGTTCGGATTTGGCCCAGCCCGGTTGCCCCGACATCTACCAGGCGGGGGTCCTCCTGAACGACTCGCTTCAGGGGAAAGAACCATGATCCACCGTCGGTCAGCTCGGGCAACTTTTCATGCACGGGATCAAGCCACGCGGCTAGACCGAAGTCTCGTGTGCAAATGCTGCCTGAGGCTGTCGCCAGTCGCACATTGGATGCATCTGCAAGATGGCTTTTGATTGCGTTTAGTGCTTCTTCGCTGATGCCTACCTCGCTAGCGCGGCGATAGGCATCCTGATACTCGCTATTCAACCGCAGAAACTGCCAAGCCCAGTCGTCCGGCGTGAATCGCTTCTCCACCTCTGTAAGTGCAAACAGTTCCTCACTACTCGTACTCATGCCGATATCCATCGTTGAATGTTGACAGCAGTCTAACCGATAGCTTCGGCCACTTTTCGGGGCAGTGGAACCCATACACTATTTGCCGAGGCGGTTGGAGGGTCAATGAAATCGGCCCACATCTGCATCATGGCGATGCGCTCCGGCATGTAGTCGGCGTGATTGTAGGCGGCGCGAATGCGGTTGCGCTCGGCGTGGGCCAACTGCCGCTCGATTACGTCGGCCCGAACGCCACGATTGTTGAGCCAGGTACTCGCCGTGGCGCGCAGGCCATGCGGGGAGAATCGGTCGCCATAGCCCATTCGCTTGAATACGACGTTAGGCGTGGAAAGACTCATCGGCTTTTCGGTGCTGCTATTGCTGGGGAACAGGAACTTCGATCCGAACGACAGGGGCCGCAGTTGGGCGAGTGCTTCCAATGCCTGCCGGCTGAGGGGTACGACGTGTGCATCGCGCATCTTCATGCGTTCCGGCGGGATGGTCCACGTCGCACGTTGGAGGTCGAATTCCGACCAGCACGCCTGCGCGATCTCTGCCTTGCGTACAAACGTGAGCAACATGAGCAAGATGCAGAGCTTGGTGCTGATCGAGCCAGGATCAGCGTCGAGCCGTTCGACAAATTCATGTATTTCACCTTCACGCAACGGTTGGTGACTGACTTGGGCGGGGAGATCGGCCCAGCCTTTCAGCATGCGCGCTGGGTTGGCCTGAATCTTGAGTTTGCGCATGCCGTGGTCAAAGACCTGAATTGCGGTTTGCCGCGCACGCTCTGCTGTTCTGACGCCGCGCTCGGCTTTCGATTTTTCGAGCACGCACAACATGAGCGTGGCGTCGATTTGGTCTAGAGGCAACATGCCAAGGTGGGGATTCAGGTCGCGGCGCAGGTACAGGCTGTGGGCTTCACGCCAGACATCGGAGCGTTGGGCTTCCTTGCCGTCAAACCAGTGCTGTGCCGTAGCTTCGAAGGTGTCGCCGAACGAGGTTTCAAGTGCTAGCTTTCGAAGTCGCTTGTCGATGGCCGGATTGATGCCGTTGGCCAGCTGTTTCTTAGCTTCGCGTTGGCGTTCTCGCGCTTCGGCAAGCCCGATGGTGGGATATAGGCCGAACGTGATGGTGTAGCGCCGTGAGCCGTGCCGGTAGTCATAGCGCCAGGACTTCGCCTTGCGGGAAACAAGTAGGTAGAGTCCGCCGCCGTCTGCCAGTTTCTGAGGCCGTGCGTCTGGCTTGATGCTGTCTATTTTCTTGGTGCTCAGGATCATGATGGGATTCGATATAGAGTTGCTCGACACCATCAAACATACCGGCGCATGCTACTGGTCGTCCATTACGGTATAACTTTGTGGAATCGCGAGGTTTTAACTAAATAGATGACAACCGGCTCGCTCTCACGTGCGTTAATTGAGGCGTGAGGAACTCGAGCACCTGGCATGGCGACGAAGCACTACAAGAGGGATCTGAGCGAAATGGAGCAGCGCCGGCGCAAAGGCATACGCATGCTGGCGAAAGGCGTTTCGCAGGCGGACGTGGCGCGCGAGCTCGAGGTCAGCCGGCAGACGGCATCAAGCTGGGCGAGGAAGTTGGCAGACGATCCAGAAGCGTGGCGTCGCCAACCATTGGGGCGTCCCAGCGGACTGGGCGAAGCGCAGAAGAGGGCACTTGCCAAAGCATTGTCGGCCGGCACAAAGGCGAATGGCTTTCCTGGCGACCGTTGGACTTTGGTGTTAGTGGCGCAGTTGGTCGAACGTAAGTTTGGCTTGTCATACAGCACCGTTGGCATTTGGCGCGTGCTGCGCGAGATGGGCAACCCATGGCGGCTATGGACTGGCCGGGGGCCGCTGCGACGAGGTTCGGGGGTGTCTGTATAGGTCAGGTGCCGGCCAACGGCTCAGGTCGGCCAGGAAGGGGCATTCACCGACGGAGCCTAGGACGGCAGTTTTTCGGCCTTTGCGTACCCTATGCCGGAAACGTGGTCGCGACCGACAGTTCACGCTAAGGGTCGAGATCGGCCTGCACTGCTACGTTTTTCTCCACGACCCACTCGCACCCATAGGGAAATGTGTGGGCGGCATGCTTTCGGCGGCCAGCATCGGTCATGACCGAACTCACCGTAACTTGGTATTGGCCATCGCCCTGATCAACCAGGGATGAGCGGCTTTCTGGATCGCTTTCCGGTAGCGGCCTTGGGCGTGCCCACCCTGCGTTTCTTCTTCGAGGACGCGCCGCCACGACCGGCAGGGCTCGCCGGTCCGGTGATGGTCAGGCGCTGGCCGGCGCAACGATCCACCAGCTTGCTCATCCAGGCCGACTGCTTGGCGACGAAGTCCTCCAGGCTCATCTCGCCGCTCTGCACCATGTCCAGCGCCTGCTCCCAGATGGCGGTGGTGCCAGGGTCGGCGATTGCGCGAGGAACGGCGTCGATCAGGCTGAAGGCTGCCGGGCTGGCAGCCAATGCTTTGCCCTGCTTGATCAGATAGCCGCGGTCCAGCAATCCTTGAATGATCCCGGCACGAGTCGCCTCGGTGCCGATACCGGTAGTGTCCTTGAGCTTCTGCTTGAGGCGGGGATCGTCTACCAGCTTAGCGACGTTCTTCATCGCTTTGATCAGATCGCCCTCGGTGAACGGCTTGGGCGGCTGAGTCCATAGATCCTTCTGCTTCACGTCCGCAACTGCGCAATCCTGCCCCTCAGCCAGGGCCGGCAGTGTTTGTGCTGGAGGCGTTTCGCGACCACCTTTCGCCGGCGTCAGGGCTTCAGGCAGTGCGCGCCTCCAGCCGGTTTCGACGATCACCTTGCCAACTGCGCGCAGCGCCTGCCCGGCGCAGTCGAAGTCCGCCTGGGTTCGATCATATTCGTGGTTCGGCAGGAACTGCGCGAGATAGCGCGCACGTATCAATGTATAGACGGCCCGCTGTTTGCCCACCAAGCGTCCAGGGTCTACCGCTGCGGCAGTAGGGATGATGCCGTGGTGGGCACTAACATTCGCGTCGTTCCAGGCCCGCGAGCGGCGCTGCGGCTCTACATGTTTCAGCAGGTCGGCCAGACCTGGATCGGCACGCCCCAAGGCAGCCAGTATCGCAGGCGCCTCGCTGTGCTGGCTCAGCGGCAGGTAGCCGCAATCGCTGCGCGGATACGTGATGGCTTTGTGGGTTTCATAGAGCGCCTGGGCAATATCCAGGGTTTCCTGGGCGCCAAGGCAGAGCTTCTTAGAACACACTTCCTGCAGGGTACCCAAATCGAACGGCAACGGTGGCGCCTCCCGCATACGCTCGGTACGCAGCCTGACAACCCTGGCGCTGGCGGCGTTGAGCATGACTCGTGCAGCCTTCTGGGCCAGCGTCTGGTTCAGGCAGCGCCCGTGTTCGTCGCAAGCGTCTTCCGATGCGCGCCACTGGGCGGTGAAGGACGTGCCGTTGTTGAGTAGCTGTACTTCGATGGCCCAATATGGGATCGGTACAAAATCGGCAATGCTGCGGTCGCGGTCCACGACCAGGCGCAGCGTCGGTGTCTGTACGCGGCCCACCGGCAGTACGCCCTGATAACCTGACTGGCGCCCCAGCAGGGTGAACAGCCGGCTCATGTTCATGCCGATCAACCAGTCGGCGCGGGAACGGCCAAGCGCCGCCTGGTAGAGGTTGAACGTCTCGGCGCCGAGCTTGAGCGCCGCCAGTGCCTTCCGGATCGACGCATCGTCCAGGGCAGACAGCCAGAGTCGCTGGATCGGTCCGCGATACCGGCAATACTCCACCAACTCGCGGGCGATCATCTCACCCTCCCGGTCGGCGTCAGTGGCAATGACCAACTCATGGGCTTCACCGAGCAGGCGCTTGACGACCTTGAACTGGCTGGCGGTCTTGGATTTGACCAACATCTTCCAATGTTCCGGCACGATGGGCAGATCGTTCAGGTCCCAGCGTTTATAGCGGGCGTCGTAGGCGTCCGGCGGGGCGGTTTCCAGCAGGTGACCTATGCACCAGGTCACCGTCACATTCGCTCCGAGCCAGCAACCATCTCCACGCCGGGTGGCCTGAAGCATTCTGGCAATGTCCTTGGCCTGGGAAGGTTTTTCACACAGGAAGAGCCGCATAGCCCCTATCATTCATTGTCGCGAGGGTGCAAAGCATGTGCGGAAATGGGGGCTCATGCAATCTTTATGTGCATAGAAATAAGGGGGGATCCATTCCAAGTGGCGCTACCCATCATGATCAAGCGATATGCCTTGCGCCGCCCGCGGATGCGGTCAAGGGGGGCTTTGGGGTAAAACCTGCGTCTGAGAAAGGGAGCTGAACAGGCTGCAACGCACAAGGGGCGAATATCGCAGCGTTACGCGGTAGGATGCCAGTCCCGTCAGCATTTCGGCCGCGAGATAACACGCCGCGCCTCGTTCATGTCAGCAAGTTCACCCAATACCGCCACCAAGCCCGAACTGGATCGCCTCGCAGGACTGGTCGAGCGCGTCACGTTCCACAACGCCGACAGCGGTTTCTGCGTCCTGCGCCTGAAGGTCAAAGGCGAGCGTGAACTCATCACCATGGTTGGGCATACCCCGACCGTAGCGCCAGGAGAGTATGCCTCTGCGTCGGGTACGTGGGTAACGGATCGCGAGCACGGCAGGCAGTTCAAGGCGGTATTCGTAAAAATTTCGCCACCGAACACGCTGACCGGAATTGAGCGGTATCTTGGGTCCGGCATGGTCAAGGGTATTGGTCCGGTGTACGCCGGTCGACTGGTCAAATCCTTTGGTGCAGCGGTGTTCGACGTCATCGAACAAACTCCTGCGCGACTTCGGGAAGTCGCTGGAATTGGGGAAATCCGCGCCAAAAAGATCACCTCAGGCTGGGCCGATCAGAAGATCATTCGCGAGATCATGATCTTTCTGCATGGTAATGGGGTTTCGACGTCGCGAGCCGTACGCATCTTCAAAACGTATGGGCAAGACGCAATTGCTGTCGTCACGGAAAATCCTTACCGATTGGCCAGTGACATTCGTGGTATCGGATTCCTGTCGGCCGATACCATCGCCCAAAAGATCGGTATTGCACGTGACTCGCCGCTGCGGGCGCGGGCAGGCGTCTCCTACGCGTTGTCAGAAGCGGCCGGAGAAGGGCACTGTGGCCTGCCGAGGGAGCAGCTCGTGTCGCTTGCCGTGAAGCTGCTCGAAATCCCAAAACCTATCATTGAGGATGCGATCGACGAGGAACTGGCAGAGGAAGTCGTGATCGCGGACACCGTTGACGGCGTTCCAAGCGTCTTCCTGGCGCCGCTGTACAACGCCGAGCGCTCCATCGTCGCGCAGGTCAAACGCCTAGCGTCCGGATCGCCGCCGTGGAGCGCATTTGATGCCGATAAGGCCATCCCGTGGGTTGAGCAGAAGCTCGTCATTGAATTGGCCGATAGCCAGAAGCAGGCAATCCGTCTGGCCTTGTCGTCAAAGTTGTTGGTTATTACCGGCGGTCCCGGTGTGGGCAAGACGACACTGGTCAATTCGATCTTGACGATACTGCGTGCAAAACAGGTGAAGGCGCTGCTGTGCGCGCCTACTGGAAGGGCGGCCAAGCGGTTGTCGGAATCTACTGGGCTCGAGGCGAAGACCATCCACCGGCTGCTTGAAATCAACCCAGCCAATGGGCAATTCAAGCGAAATGAGGAGTCGCCGCTGGAATGTGATCTATTGGTGGCGGACGAGTGTTCGATGGTTGACGTGCCGTTGGCGAACCAGTTGCTCAAGGCCGTGGCGTCCACCACAGCGATGATCTTCGCCGGCGATGTGGATCAACTGCCGTCGGTTGGCCCCGGGCAAGTTCTCGCGGATTTGATCGAATCGGGCGCGGTGCCTGTCGTGCGCCTGACTGAGGTGTTTCGGCAGGCTGCCACTTCGCGCATCGTCCGAAGCGCCCACCAGATCAACCAAGGGCTGTTCCCAGGCTTGCCGGAAAAAGGCGAAGAGTCGGATTTCTATTTTGTGCCGGCCGATGAACCTGAAGCGATTGCCCAGACCGTTGTAGACCTGGTCAAGACCCGACTACCCAGAAAATTCCATCTGGACCCGGTACGCGATATTCAGGTGCTGTGCCCGATGAATCGCAGTCTCACCGGAGCTCGCGGCATCAACCAACTGCTGCAGGAGGCGCTGAACCCGCCTGGTGAGCACAGCATAGAGAAGTTCGGCTATCGCTTCAGCGTTGCCGACAAGGTCATGCAGATCGAGAACAATTATGACAAGGATGTCTATAACGGCGACATCGGGTTCGTGACCCACATAGACCCGGATGAGCAGGAATTGACCGCGACCTTTGATGATCATGTCGTCACTTACGCCTTTGGCGAACTGGATGAATTGGTGTTGTGTTACGCGACGACCATCCACAAATCGCAGGGATCGGAGTACCCGGTTGTGGTGATTCCCGTCTCGACGCAGCACTACATGATGCTCAAGCGGAATCTGATCTACACCGGCATCACGCGCGGCAAGCGCCTCGTTGTATTGGTCGGGCAGAAGCGTGCTCTGGCGATTGCGGTCAAGGGGAAGCAGACAGAAAGGCGCTGGTCGAAACTTGCTGAATGGTTGCGTTAGGCGGCAGATTCACCCGCCGGAGCGCAAGTGGCATTCGATGCAACACGCCATCGCATCCGCCGGCTACTCGCCCAAGTGGTTGGCATCGCCGAGAAGAGCCGGTTCGGTGGGTTGGCGTTCCTGGCCAACGGCAACATGTGCGTTGGCATGCACGGCTCCGACCTCTTCGTGCGCAGCGATCCCTCGCGGATCGACGGCGCCTTGAAGATGCTTGGTGCGCACATTTTCAACGTCGCTGGTCTGGCCGCCAATAGAGGACAGGCTTCTCGTGTCGCCGTCCACTTCCACACTGGTAGAGAAGAAGGCTCTAGCCGCCTGGGAGCGGAAGTGTCAATGACTGTCGCGGGATGCTGATTGTGCCACTCACGGTGTCATGGCGGAAATGTAGTGCCGAGAGGCGATGGAGCAACATTAGCCCCAGCAGACAGCGCAGTGCTGAACTGTGACCGATCTCAATATTGGTGCGGGTTAGCGGGCGACGGCAGGGCTGGTTTCCGGCGTTGTGACGGTATACTTCAGTTGGGGGCCTCAGTATACCGTCAAGTATACCGTCACGAGGTGTGAGCTTCCGGTGACGTAGCTGGCTTTTGATAGACGGTGATTTTAAAGAAATGTCAATCAAATCAACGGCTTATTTTCTTCACGAGACGTCGATAGCATCCGCTCCACGTACCGCGCGATCAGGTCGATCTCCAGGTTCACGCGCGCGCCGGGCTTCAGATCCTGCAGCGTGGTGACTTCGATGGTGTGGGGGATCAGGTTGATCGAGAACGTGCAACCGTCTTCGTCGTCGATGACCTTGTTGACCGTCAGCGACACGCCGTTGACCACCACGGACCCCTTGTAGGCCAGGTAGCGTCCCAGCTCGCGCGGGGCGCGCACGCGCAGTTCATGGGACTCGCCCACCGGCGCGAAGTGCGTGACTTCGCCAAGCCCGTCGACATGGCCCGAGACCAGGTGGCCGCCGAGGCGGTCGGCCAGGGTCAGCGCCTTCTCCAGGTTGACCCGGCCGGGCTTGTCCAGGCCAGCGGTCTTGTCGAGCGATTCGCGGGAGACATCGACGTCGAAGGCGTCGCCGTCCAGCGCGATGACCGTCATGCAGGCACCCTGGATGGCGATGCTGTCGCCAAGGATGACATCGGACAGGTCCAGCCCGCTGGCACGGATGCGCAGGCGCACACCGGCATCGGCTGCGGCTTCGCTGGCGCCCAGCGGGGAAACGGTTTCGATGCGGCCGACGGCCGCGACAATGCCAGTGAACATGATCGATGCGTGATGCGATGGGAAAACACGCATGCTAGCAGGTGTGGAGCCGATTCGTTTTTACCGGCAGGCGATCAGACGTGATCGGCGCGGCGCGCGATCAGGCGCAGGTCTTCGCCGATCATGCGCACATCGTGCCAGCGGAAGGCCGCGGCATCCTGCAGCCGCGCCAGGGGCGGCAACTGGAACATGCCTTGCGCGTCGCCCAGCAGCTTGGGCGCCAGGTAGATCAGCAGCTCGTCGGCGCAATGCTCGCGGATCAGCGATCCGTTGAGCTTGAAGCCGGCTTCCACGTGCAGCTCGTTGACGCCGCGCCGGCCGAGCTCTTCCAGCATGTGGCGCAATTCCACCTTGCCGTGCGGATTGGGCAGCACCACCACTTCCGCGCCGCGGGCTTCCAGGGCGCGCCGGCGCGCCGTATCGTCAAAGGCGCAGAACACCAGCACCGGCTTGGCAAAGTCCCCGGTGTCCGGCGTCAGCAGGCGCGCGTCCAGGGGAATCTCCAGCCGGGAATCCACCACCACGCGCTGGGGCTGGCGCGGCGTGTCCACGGCACGCACATTGAGCTGCGGGTTGTCGTCTCGCACGGTGCCGATGCCGGTCAGGATGGCGCTGGCGCGCGCACGCCAGGCGTGGCCGTCGTCGCGCGCCGCCTGGCCGGTAATCCACTGGCTACTGCCGTCGTGCAGCGCGGTGCCGCCGTCGAGCGAGGCGGCCACCTTGACACGCACCCAGGGCAGGCCGCGCGTCATCCGATTGACAAAGCCGATGTTGAGCTCGCGTGCTTCTTTTTCGAGCAGGCCGCAGCGCACGTCCACGCCGGCTTCGCGCAGCCGCTGCAAGCCACGGCCGGAAACCGTCGGGTTCGGGTCTTCCATGGCCGCCACCACGCGCGCGATGCCGGCGCGCACCAGCGCGTCCGCGCAGGGCGGCGTCCGGCCAAAATGGCTGCAGGGCTCGAGCGTGACAAAGGCCGTGGCACCCTTGGGATCGTTCCCGCGCGCCGCGGCATCCTTGAGCGCCTGGATCTCGGCGTGATCCTGCCCGGCGGGTTGGGTGAAGCCCTGGCCGATGATCTTGCCGTCCTTGGACAAAACGCAGCCAACGCGCGGGTTGGGCGTGGTGGTGTACATGCCACGCTCGGCGAGCGCGAGAGCCTGTGCCATGGCTGCGTGGTCGGTATCGGAGAACATGAGGCCTGGTGCTTCCTGCCGCGCGGGCGGTGAGTTGATGCGTTGGATACGGTTTCAGTCTTCTGGTGTCAGGGCGGCGCGGACTGTGCGAGGTCGCCGCAATCGGCATCCTGCCCCGGCGTGCACAGACGGACGCGGCCGTGAGCACCGAGCCTTAGCTGCCGCTGTTCGCCCTGGCAGGAAACGGTGAAGGTGGCAGCGAGGAACCCGCCTTGCTCTGAGCGAGAGTATCCCACAGCTGTCATGCGCAGCGTATTGCTGCCTTGCGTGGTGGAGCGCAGGGCAATGCGCAGGCAGGCGTTGCGCAGTTCGACGACCGCAAGCAAGCCGGCATCGTCCTGGCCAGGCTCGCCCCCTGGCGCCAGTGCCAGGCGCCAGCCATGATCCAGCGACGAGGCGCCCGGCAAGGGCGTCAGTATCACGTCGGATCGCCGGGCCACGGCGGCGGAGCGTGCCACCGCCAGCGAGCCGGCCAGGCGGTCTGCCGCCAGCATCACCTGCTGGCGCGCTTGCAAGCGCTGCCAGGACGGGAAAGCCAGCGCTGCCAGGATGGCCAGCACGGCCAAGCAGGTCAGCAGCTCGGCAAGCGTTGCGCCGCGACGCGAATGCCGGCGCCAGTGCCGGTGCCAGATCCGACGCATGGCCGCCTCAGCACGCCTGGGGCAGCGGCACCGGCTCCGCGGCAAAGGCGGGCTGCGCAAGCCACTCGCCGGTACTGCGCAGTATCAGCGTGCCGCATGACGCATCCGGCGTCAGCGGCACGGCACGCAGCTCCACGCAATGCGCCAGCCCGCTGCCCGGGCAGGCGCTGGCGTTGATCCAATGACGCGGGCGCGCCGCTTGGGCGGGCACCGGCTGCGGCCACTTGCCGGCCACCGTGGCGCCGCCCGGCTGGGCGGCGAAGCTCATGGTGGCGAGCGCGTGGCGCTCCAGGTCCAGCATCACGCCGATCAGTGCGCTGCGCGCCTCGGCGCGCCAGGCTCGTTCCATGTGCTGATGCCAGGCGGGTACGGCCATCGCCGCGAGGATGGCAAGCACCGCGAGTGTGATCAGCAGTTCGAGCAGGGTGAAGCCGCATGGGCGAGGGCAAGGTGTCATGAATCGGATTCCGTTGCACCGCCGGTTCCGTTTCCCGAGCGGGCGCGCGCTCCTGGCGGTTGGTTGGGGTGCACGCGACAGTGGGCACTGCTCATGCGCCGGTGGTGCGTTGGGAGCAAGGCAGACTATGGCGAGCCGGAACGGATCAGTTCGCGCCAGCGCAGCCGGCCGGTGCGCCGGCTGGCAACGGTGCGGTTGTGCGGCACGGCACGGCCGTCTTCCAGGGACCACATGGTGAGCGCGAATGCTTCGCGCGAACTGGCGCCAGGCTGCGGCGATCGCACGGGCGGCAGCAGCGCGCGGCCAAGCACCACGGTCGCGCCGGCACCTGCGGCAAGTCCGGTCGTCGCATGGACGAGAGGCCCGCCGGCCTGATCGCTTGTGGTGGACTCGCCGCTCAGCGCGTGGACCATGTAGATGCGCTGGCGCGCATCGGGCGTGCGGGTCACGAAGCCCAGGTAGCCTGGATCGGCGGGGAGGGTGCGGTCGAGCCGCTCGTCGGGATTGGGCAGGCGCAGGTGCCAGCCTGCCGCGTCCTGGCAGTCCGGCCGGCACGGCTGCCGGCGCAACACCACGCCGCTTTCCCTGGCCTGGGCCACGATGCGCCCGGGCTGGCGGCTGGTTTTGCCTGTGTCGGCAAGGGTGGCGCTGTCGAACACGGCCGTGACGTGGTTGCCGCTACCGTACACAACCAGGTGGCCTTCGCGGGCGCTGACGATGACGGGCGCCGGAACCGAAGCCGCCGCTGTGCCGCCTGGCGGCGGCAGGCGCGGGCTTAGGGTCTGGCCCTGCACGCGATGCATGCAGCGAACCCGGCTTTCGCTGTCGTGCCATGGCGGCTCGCCGCGCAGGTCGAAGCGCCAGAGCCGACCGGCGGCATCCACTGCATATGCCGCCACGGCCGCGCCTGAGAAGTCCGGCAGGATGGTTGCAGCCAGCAATGGGGGGTAGGCGCCATCGGTCCCGCAGCCGCTGGCGGGCAAGTGCAGTTGCGACACCGCGTAGCGCCCCTCCCAGCTTGCGCGGGCGGGTTTGTCCAGCGGCAGCAGGGCAAGGCCCGCCTGACGGCTAGGCCGGCCACGTGGCATCTTGTCGGACTGGCTCTCGTCTCCCGGCACGGCAGCCATTGCCACCATGGCATACCAGCGCTGCCCCTCGCGCGTGCCTAGCGCCAACGCACGGATGGGCCCGGCAGGTGCCAGGGGAAACGCGTCGGACGCTTTGGCTTCCCAGAGCAGGTTTAGTGGTGGCTGCGCCGCGGTGTTCGTGATGTCGAGCGCGAACACGCCCGCCTGCGCAGCTTGCCCGGCATGCTGGCTTTCGTCCGGCATGCTGGCCGGAATGCCGCAAAGCAAAACAGTACGCCAGCGCTCGGGTTCGAGCGCGACATCGGCTGCTTCAGGGAAGGGGCAAGGCACTACGGGCGGTGCTCGTGCGGCTTGCGCCGCCTGGACCAGCAAGGTACCCGGCAGGTAAGCCAGCACTTCCTCGCCGGACCCGGCGTCGAAGGCGTGCAGAAGGCCGTCGCGCGTGCCCATCCAGACCAGCGCCCGACGCGCGCCGTGCCTCGTGGCGAATGCTGCGTGTCCTGGCCGGCCCGGGATCCAGGCGGGTGGCGGCACCAGGACAGGCGATGCGCTGCCTGGATGCCCCAGCTGTGCAAGCCGTTGGCGGCTGTGGCCATCGGGACGGTCATGGAAGCCGGCACGCTCCCGCAGTTTGCGCGTCGAAGCCGCCAGGGCGTCCAATCGCAACGGCGCCAGATAAGACGGCGCGCCGTCTGCGTCATCGCGAGCAGTAAATAGCTGGCGCGAATCGGGTTCGCGCATATCGAGCAGTGCGCCTGCTTCCCAGGCGGGCTGGCGCCATGACTGCATTGCTGCCCGGTCTCCTGGCGGGAGCGCCAGCGCCAACAGGCGACCGCTCCAGGGATGGTCGCCCGGCCCGGCGATATAACTAAGCTGGACTGGCGCGGCGGCGGCGCCCTGCACTGCACCGGGGTACGACGGCAGGGCGCAGAGGGTGATCAGCACTGCACAACACCGTGAGGCGAGCGTTATGGCTGGAACTCGCTCTGCAGCAGCCTGCGCACCGCCGCGTCGCGCCCCGTGCCCAGCGCCGTGATGCGAAAGCGCATCCGTAGGCTCGTGCCCACGGCATAGTCGGGACCCAATTGTTCGCCAGGCGGGCGCTCGTGCAGCAATTCCACTACGTAGCGCGGCATGCCGATTGCGCCGACCGCACCCGGAGGCAATGTCGGCAAGGACGCGCCGCTGAAGCTGCCGAGCGCGATACCGGTGACGTCATCCTGCCGGCGCGAATCGAGCCAGTCTACCCACGGCGGCGGGACGTTCGCGGCAGGCCGGCACAGGCCGCGTTGGGCGCCACTTCCACACTGGCCGGGCGGCGGCCAGGCGGCAAGGCGCGCATTGGCACCGGGCGCGCCGGCGCGGAGCGCGTCCAGCAATTCTGCTTCGGCATCGATTAGCGCCGTCTCCGCCGCGCGGAAGGCGATTTCGCGCTCGAGCTGGTAGGCCGTCACCTGCCGACTGAAGAGCAGGAAGTGCAGGCCCGCCAATGTGGTGGCTGCCACAAGCAGAAGCATCACGGCGGTTAGCAGGAGCGTTGTACTTCCGCCGGCGCGGCGCTGGAGGGCAACGCGTCGGGTGAGCCGACAAGGCTCCGACGCCGGATTCAGCATAGCGTCTCCTCGCACGGACCGGCATTGCGCAGGCGCACGGATGCCGAGAACACCCGACGTATCAAGGCAGGCCGGGCAGGGGCCTCGAACACGAGGTCGTCGGCAGGCGTGCTTGCGCCGCCATGCGCGCTGGATGCGCGTGGCGGGAACAAGATGAGCGCCGTGGCTGCCGCTGCCCGTGGCAGCGGGCGCTCGCCACGCAGCACCAGCACCACCTGCACAGCCAGCACCCCGCGCCACGCCGCATCTCCCCTGGCACGCAGTTCCTCGGCGCGCAGGAAGGCATCGGCCTTGCCGTCACCATCGGTATCGATGCCGTAGCGCAGCTGCATTGTTTCCACGCCGCGCACTAGTGCACCGGAAGTCCAGTTGTTGTCCAGTACCCGTCCATCGCGCCGGCTGGGGTAGCGGCACAGTAGTTGCGGCTCGCCATCGGTGCCAGTGCCCACATAGAGCAGGTTGGTGCCAACGTAGGCTCTGGTGCCACCGGCAAGCGCGCTGCCTACGATCGCGGCGGGGAGCGCATAGCCGCTGCAGTCGATCATGGTCTGGTCGGGCAGCGCCGCATCGTGCGCCCGCCCGCTGCCACTGAAGCGCACCAGCAGGGCGTCACTGGCATTGATGCCACGGCGCGCGCAAGTGGGCATTGCGGCGATGCCTGGCTGGCCGCAATCGTCGCGCCCGGCCAGAGCCGGTGATGCATTGGCCGGGACGGCCGCACCATGCCAGCCGCCATGCCGGATCAGATGGGTGATGATGCTGAGCGCGCGTTGACCGCGTTCCTCCAGCAGTACCAGGTCGACAGTGGCGCGATAGGCGAGCTGTACCGCATGGAAGGCCGATGCGGCTAGCGCGCTCACCAGCAGGCCCAGCGCCAGCCCGAGCATCAGCTCGACCAGCGAAAAGCCCTGGGCACCGGCTTTGGCCGGCTTGCCGCGCGTGGCATTGACATTCATGGCCGAACCCAGAGCGCAATCACCCGCAGCGCAGACTGACTGCCCAGGCCGCCGGGATGAACCGAGGCGGGCCGCAGGGGCCCGACGACTGCCAGCCGCGATCCCGCTACGCATCCGGATAAGCCATGTTCGGCACCCATCGAAGCGACGGACTGGCACAGCTGGAGCTGATGCGGGCCGATGCCGCTTGCCTGCTCCGTAGACAGGGCTAGTCCCGGGTCTTCCAGCTCTGCCAGTTCCGCGGCCGCGCGCGTGGCGTGGCCCAGGACTTCATATTGACGCAGGGCGCCCAGTGCGACAGGCGCGAGCGTGGCAAGGGGAAGCAAGCCGATGCCTAGGACCGCTAGGGCGGTGAGGGATTCCATCAGGACGTAGCCGCGATAGCATCGCCCGGGCCTGGAATAAGCCGCGCGATAAAAACGCGTTCGTCGTGCCGGCAGTGGCATGGCAACCTCGCATGGAAGACGGGATGCCAGAAGATAGCCGGATTGATGATCTGGAAATGTTCCAGATGGTGGAGATCGCGTGAAAATTTGCTAAAGATTGGGCGCAGGCTTAATTTGAGCGCGAACTAGTTCGCGCCTAGCCTAATGTTGCATTCCCTGGCGCAAGCCACCAGGGTGGCTGCTGAGTTGGCGGACCCGGAGGATATGAGCCTGCCTCTATCCCTGCTTCATATGAAAAGAGGTCCGCCGCGCGCAGTTCCAGCTCTGCCGGAAATGCCTGAGCTTCTTGCTCGCGCGACCACTGCGGCCTGGTGGGTCCCAGCGACGTCAGCGGCAGCAGGCCAACGCCGACTACCGCCAGAGATCTTGGGGCTTCGATCAGCACCTAGCCGAGTTCGGCATGGGGTGCGGGGCGAACTAAGTGCTGTCTTGCCAGGCCGCACGGCCAAGGATGTGCCAATGGTGGTCCGATACGGTCGGGAAGCGGGCGGGAACGGCGACATGGCTCGCTCGTTAAGGGCGGCATGTCGATAGCCATACACGCGCAGCACATATGTTCCCGGTTGTGAAGGCCGCTGGGGAGCGCTGTGGTCATGATCCAACATTCAAGGGTTCATGTGCCAGTATTGACACTTCTTCGTATAGTTCCTACCATGGTAGGGTAGCAAAATTATAAGATTTCACTTATTAGTAAGCGAGGCTGGCCGCGTGCCAACTGTGAGATCAGCCGGCGCAAATCAGGAGAATTTTCGGGTAAGGGTAGGGCGCTTCCACCGCAGAGTGGAATGCCAAGACTCGTATAACGAATTAGCGGGGTCAATATGAACAGGGTCATCACCAGCATCTTGCGGTTCCCGTCACCAGTCTGTCATCGGCATCGCTGACATGCCTGCGCTGGCCCGCAAATACGCGACCGCGCCCCGCCGCTCGACACCAAGCAATATCCGCCAAGTCCTTGACGGTGGCTTGTGCGAGATGCGCGCCGCCGCCGGCTCGCGCCAGTTCAGGCGGATCGGACTGACGGCGAGTGCGATCATCATCGACATCCCGGTCGTTATGCCCTCTATACGCTACGCGATCCATGCACTGCGTAGCAATCGGATCAGCGTCACCTGCCAGACGGCCGCAATCCGCGCCGAGGAGGTATTGCCCGGGCCAACGAACCGGTGCGGCAATTGGCGCCCTCGCAATTTAATTCCATGGATGCCCCCGACTCGATTCTGCCGACGACAATCAAAAGGTGCTTTGAAATCCTTTGCTGCTCGCAATGAAGGCCTCTTGTCGATCTGCGATGCTGGACTGCCCAATAAAGACTAGGGCCGGGTTTATGAAAAAATGAGACTGTCATGGCAAGCACGAGACTTGGAACTGCCCGCAGGCAAAGCGGTTTTACCTTGGTTGAATTGATGATAACGGTCGCTATCGTAGGCATATTGGCATCGATTGCTTATCCTTCGTATATCAGTTATCTGGTTAAAGGCAGACGATCATCCGCGCAAGCCAGCCTGATGGATATCGCCCAGCGGCAGCAGCAGTATTTGCTTGATGCCAGGAGCTACGCGTCAAGTCTGGCTACGCTTAATGTAACGCCGCCGACTGATGTTTCCACCTACTACACCATCACCATTGCAGTTACCGCCGGGCCACCTCCCACCTTTACCGCCACTGCAACGCCCGTAGCGGGAACTTCCCAGGCGAGCGACGTCACCCTGAGTATCAACAACGCGGGTGCGAAGACACCTGCCAACACCTGGTAGGGTGCCGCCATGGACATTAGCTGTCACCGTCAACCACGTTGCCCCCGTGCGGCGGGGAAGCGTTGGCGCAGCGTTGCAGGATTCACGCTGACTGAGTTGATGGTGGCCGTTGCCATTGCCGGCATATTGGCCGCGCTCGCCGCTCCCTCGTTTTCCAGCTTGATTGCAAGCCAGCGCGCAAAAGGCGTTGCTTCAGAGCTGTTCGCAACGTTGTCGAGAACACGCAGCGAGGCAATCATGCGCAACGCGAACGTGACTTTGTCGCCCAAGACGGGCGGCTGGCAAAACGGCTGGCAGATACTTGACCCATCCAATGCGGCCAATGTTCTGGATGATCGCGGTACCACCAGCGGCGCGACCGTTACCGGCCCTGCCAATGTCGTTTACCGTGCATCGGGGCGGCTCCAGGCGGGCGCCGCGCCATCATTCGTCATTTCGACCGTGGCCGGCTCAACCACCAATTACCAGTGTGTGTCGGTTGACCTGAATGGTCGTCCCTATATGTTGGCGGCTTCGTCATGCTGAAATCCCGACGGCTTCAAAACAAAAACCAGCAGGGCGTTACCTTATTGGAGGTGCTGGTAGCTATCCTCATCCTGACCTTTGGCTTGCTCGGTTTTGCAGGCTTGCTGAGCAAGGTTTATCTCGCCGAGCTCGAGTCCTACCAGCGCGCCCAGGCGATTGTGGTGCTCTCGGACATGACCGAGCGCATCAGTGCCAATCGCTCGCAGGCCGCAAGCTACGTATCCGCCAGCCCCATCGGGACGGGGGATAGCCAACCCGCTTCCTGTACCGGCATAGCGGTAGGACCCAATCGTGATCTTTGCGAATGGAGCAACGCCCTCAAAGGAGCGAGTGAGCAAAAATCATCCGCCAACGTTGGAGCCATGTTGGGTGCCCGGGGTTGCATCACGCAAGTACAAGCGCCCGACCCAACCTCAGGTGTCTGTACCCCTGGTATCTATCTTGTGGGCGTCGCGTGGCAGGGGATGAACCATACGGCAGCGCCCGCCACCAGTTGTGGCCAGGGATTATTCGGTACCGACGACGCCTATCGCCGCGTCATTTCTTCGCAAATCACTGTCGGCTTGCCTTCATGTTTATGATTTCTCGGCTATTTCGCCATGATTTTGGATGGCAGCTACCATGACCGTCAGGAAAAAAATAGCGCGAAGTGGTTACACAATCATCGAAATGATGGTGGCGATAACGCTCGGTCTGCTTATCGTGGCTGGCCTCGCCACGCTCTTTGATACCAATAGCCGGGCCCGCAACGAGATCGAGCGAGCCAATCAGCAGGTCGAAAATGGTCGCTACGCCATGCAGTTACTCACTGACGACCTCAGGAACGCCGGCTACCTCGCCGAGTTCAATCCACTTCTTCTGGCAACGCCGGCAACAAAACCGGACCCCTGCGCGACCGCACTGACGACGCTGAAAGTCGCTTTGCCGATCGCTGTGCAAGGCTACGACAATGGCGCAATCGTCCCAACTTGTTTGAGTGACGTACGCACGGGAACCGATATCGTCGTGATACGCCGTGCCAGTACTTGCGCTGTCGGCGATACGGACTGCGACGCCCTTGTCGCCGGTGTTCCCTATTTCCAGGCTTCCGGCTGCAGTAGCGCAACGGAACTGGCATCGGCCAGTGTCGCCAACTATTACACTCTTGACACAAATAGCGCCAACCTTACCCTGCATCAAAAGGACTGCAATCCCCCGACTACGCCAGGAACCCAGGCCCCTTACCACCAATATCGCACGCACATTTATTTCATTGCCAACAACGACAAGAGCGGGGACGGCATCCCCACGCTCAAGCGTGCGGAGCTTGGCGCGACGGGCTTCACTATCGTTCCTTTGGTAGAGGGCATCGAGAATCTGCAAATCGAGTATGGCATCGATACCGCCGCACCAAGCACGGGCGTTCCGGCCGTGTTTACTCCTGACCCGGATAGCTACAACAGCTGCACGGGGGTGACCTGCGTCGGTTACTGGCGGAACACGGTCGCCGCGAAGGTCAATCTACTGGCGCGCAACACCACACGCACCGCAGGTTATAGCGACGGCAAGACTTATTCCTTGGGACTGAAGGTAGATGGCACCGCCAATAGTGTCGGTCCGTTTAACGATGCATACAAGCGCCATGCTTATGAAGCTACGGTGCGGTTGAACAACACGGCCGGCAGGAATACGCCATGAAATCGGTGTCATCTCAGCAACGTGGCGTCACCTTGTTGGTGAGCCTGATCATGTTGATTCTGATCATGCTGCTTGCAGTCACGTCCTTCCGGCTCGCCAAGGGTAACTTGCAGGTTGTCGGCAATATGCAGCAACGGAACCAGGCACTCTCTGCCGCCCAGGGCGCGATCGAACAGGTTATCAGTAGCACCCAGTTCACCACTACGCCCGCGAATGCAATACCTAAGCCCTGTGGCGCTGTGCCAAACACCACATGCATCGACGTCAATGGTGATGGGGTGACAGACGTGACAGTCGCTGTTGCATCGAAATGCATCTCGGCTCAAGTAACACCCAATGCCGCGCTTGATTTTACCAATGCCAACGATGCCGGTTGCCTGGTTGGCGCCGATCAGGACTTTGGTGTGGTCGGGGCTGCCAGCAACAACTCCATGTGTGCGACTACTTTATGGGATGTCCAGGCGGCTGCCACCGACTCCCTCAGCAACACCCAATATACCGTCAGCCAGGGTATCGCCTTGCGGGTATCGGCCACCACCGTTTGTCCCTAATCCGAGAAATTATCGTGAATAGTTTCCGCCTACTAAAATTTCTAGCACTCATCCTCTATTGCTGCCTCGGGCTCGCGCCGTTGCGGGGAATGGCTGACGATATCGATATTTTCATCGGTTCCTCAGGGGGGAGCGCGAGCGCTCCCAAGGTCATGATCTTCCTGGATAATTCGGTTGGCGACCTGTTCGCGGCCAAGGCTGATGCCATCAGTTACGTTCTGGGTACCATCACCTCGACGACGCCGATCGATGTTGGGCTGGCCATGTGGAGTCCCGGGGCTTCGCCCAAAGGAGCCTATGTTCGCTTTGCACCGAGAGACATGAGCAATGCAACTAACCGGACAGCGCTGCAGAATATATTAGCCCTCATAAAGGCGAAAAATGAGTACAAAGAAGGCATAAAGAACGAGCCAGAAGCATTTTATGAGATGTACAAATATTATTCTGGGCTCGCGCCTTATGCGGGTGGCCTGTCCTCCAAAAATCCGAATGCCGACGCGAGCGGAAACAGCGGGACCTATGCCGGTGCCACGGCTGTCGGCCAGGGCCTGACGTCGGGATTCGCGTTCAATGGGGATGGTACATATAACAGCACAAGTACGAATTGCGGCAGAAGTTACATCATTTATATCGCCGCTAACAACAATTACCAAGCCCAGGATATTTATGGCGCGCAGAAGTACGAGAGCCTCAGCTCGGGGCCTGCGCTGCCGCCCTCCTCGCTTGCAAGCTTTTGGGGCGATGAATGGACTCACTTTCTCTATGCCAACCCGAGTCCCCAGATCGTCACCTATGTGCTGGATGCTGCCTCACCCGGTAATTCGGATCCCACTTACACCTCAATTTTGCAGGCTGAGGCCAAGCAAGGTGGTGGAACCTGGCAATATGTCACTAGCCAGACGCAGATCGTCAATGCGTTGTTGAAGATTTTCGCCGAAATTCAGGGGATCAATTCAACCTTTGCTTCGGCCAGCCTGCCGGTCAATACCACCAACCGGGCGCTGGACAAGAACCAGGTATTTATCCCCATGTTCCGTCCGGACCCGGATGCCAAGCCGCGCTGGATGGGGAATCTGAAGCAATATCAATTGATCACCGTGGGAAGCGACACTGAACTCGGTGACAACTCAAGCCCGCCGCAACCGGCAGTAAGCACGCAAACAGGTTTTCCGACTGACTGCGCGACTAGCTTCTGGACAACGGATTCCGGCACCTACTGGCAGAATGTGCCCGAGACCCCCATCCCGGCGGGGAAGTGTCCTAACACTTCGTACAACAAGTATTCGGACGCTCCCGATGGGCCATTCGTGGAAAAAGGCGGAGTCGCGGAAGTCATCCGAAAGGGCAATAACACGACCCCGGCCGGGGGGGTCAATCGTACCATTTACACTCAATCCGGCACGGCATTGACCACCTTCAATACGACGAGCTCGGGTCTAACGGCAAATCTTGTTAGCTTTATTCAAGGGCAGGATGTGAACGATGAGAACGGAAACACTAACACGACAGAAACCCGGCCATCCCTGCACGGTGATTCCATTCATTCGCGGCCGCTCCCCATCGATTACGGCGGCACCACCGGCGTCACCACTTACTATGGATCCAACGACGGCATGCTCCGGGCCATAAACGCTGCGACTGGCGCAGAGCGTTGGGCATTCGTCGCTCCCGAGTTTTTCAGCAGGTTCCAGCGCTTGATGGATAATAGTCCGCTGGTCAACTACCCCAACATGCCAAGCGGGATAACACCGACGCCTACGGCCAAGGACTATTACTTTGACGGGTCGATCGGTGTCTATCAAACCGCTAATAATTCCAGTGTCTTGATCTATCCCACCATGCGCCGCGGGGGACGGATGATCTACGCGCTGGATGTCACCAATCCGGCTTCGCCCGCCTTCAAATGGAAAGTCGGTTGCCCGAATCTGACCAACGATACGGGTTGCACGACCGGGATGAGTGGTATCGGCCAGACCTGGTCCATGCCCAAGGTCGCATCTTCTGTCCTGGGCTATACGGGGCCCGTTCTGATCGTTGGCGGTGGCTACGACGGCTGCGAGGATGCGAATCAGGCGACACCGGCCTGCACCAGCCCGAAGGGAGCCGGCGTCTATGTGCTTGACGCGAATACTGGGGCACTTATCAAGTCCTTCGGCACCACGCGCAGCGTGGCAGCCGACGTGTCCCTGGTCGCCGTTGCTACCGCCGGCGTGGTCGACCACGCCTACGCAGTCGACACCGGGGGCAATATCTATCGCATCGACTTCGCGTCGCAAGTCAGCAATTGGACCATCAATCGCGTCGCCTACACCAATGGTTCAGGCCGTAAGTTTCTTTTTGCCCCGGCACTGCTGCCGGCACCAGGCGGAAAGATTTACTTGGCCGTCGGTTCGGGCGACCGTGAGCACCCATTGCAAAGCCAATACCCTTATTCTGGCGTCACCAATCGCTTTTACGTGTACCTGGATAATCTTGCCGCGACCAGCGCGAACAACCTCGACGACGCCAGTATCATGAGCGATTTCACCGCCGGTGCCACTTGTAGCGATGCGGGCATTCTGCCTGCATCAAGTAGGAAAGGCTGGTTCATGAACCTGAATCAGAGCGGAGTCGGAGAGCAAACCGTCACATCCGCTCTCATCGCCGCAGGCATGATTTCTTTCAGTACCAATCGCCCTATTCCAGCCGTGGCGGGTAGTTGCTCCACAACGCTGGGCCAGGCACGCGGATACTGGGTCAATCTGTTCAACGGGTCCGGTGCCATTGGGGTTACGGGGGCTTGCGGGGGAGACAGGTCAGCCATCTTCGTCGGCGGCGGCCTGCCACCTTCTCCGATGATTGGCACAGTGCCGATTAACGGAGTAGCTACTACGGTGGTCATCGGCGCGGCCCAGCGCTCTGGTGCTGCAAGCACACCCATTTCACCCCAAAAAGTGGGTCCAGCCATTATTCCAAAGCGCAAAACGATCTACTGGAAATCCTCTGGGGAAAACTGAAGATGGCTCAAGATTTCGGCTAAACGGGTTGACTTTCCCCGTATCGCAGCCGATCGATCAATACGATCCCTCGGCTGCCTGTTGGTGTGGCCGGGCGCGGCAGTTGGCGATGCGCCTTGAGGTTACGGCTGCCGCTCGCGCGGCCCGGTCCCCGAAAACTCATCCAGCATGTCGCGGAATTCCGACACGTCCTCAAAGCTCCGATACACCGAAGCAAACCGGATATACGCAATCTTGTCGAGCCGGCGCAGCTCGCGCATGACCAGTTCCCCGACCTGGCTGCTGGGGATTTCCTTCTCGCCGAGGGCGAGCAGTTTCTCTTCGATGCGGGTGATGGAGGCGTCGATGGCTTCAGCCGAGACCGGGCGCTTGCGCAATGCCAGGCGCATCGAGTCCTTCAGCTTGTCACGGGTGTAGTCCGCGCGCGAGCCGTTTTTCTTGACGATGGCGGGGAAGAACAGCTCGATCCGCTCATAGGTGGTGAAGCGGCGGTCGCAGGATTCGCAGCGGCGGCGGCGGCGCACAGTATCGCCTTCTTCCGACATGCGCGTGTCCAGGACCTGGGTGTTGGAATGGGCGCAAAAGGGGCATTTCATGCCTGACCACCTCGAAGTTTGAGCCGGGGCGCGTGCTGCGCGTGCAGCGTCTTGTCATTTTGTGTCGCGCCGGGCCGGGTTGGCAAGGCCCGCCGGCGGCGCTGGCGGGCCGCGGCGGGCTGCCGGGCCCCCGC
>NZ_BAAILO010000301.1:26781-44218 GCF_054589115.1 Cupriavidus sp. 8B
TTGGTCAGGGCCGCCACTTGCTCGCGCACGCTGGCGATGTTGGCCAGGTCGTGTGGGTTTTCCAGCACGTCGGCGACCAGGTTGGCCACCAGGCGGGCTTCTTCTTCCTTGAAGCCGCGGGTGGTCATGGCCGGCGAGCCCAGGCGGATGCCCGAGGTGACGAACGGCTTTTCCGGGTCGTTGGGGATGGCGTTCTTGTTGACGGTGATGTGTGCCTCGCCCAGGACCTTCTCGGCTTCCTTGCCGGTGATCTGCATGGCGCGCAGGTCGACCAGCATCACGTGGCTTTCGGTACGGCCGGAGACGATGCGCAGGCCGCGCTCGATCAGGGTCTCGGCCAGCACGCGGGCGTTCTTGACCACTTGTTGCTGGTAGGCCTTGAACTCGGGCGACAGGGCTTCCTTGAACGCGACTGCCTTGCCGGCGATCACGTGCATCAGGGGGCCACCCTGGATGCCGGGGAAGATGGCCGAGTTGATGGCCTTCTCATGCTCGGCCTTCATCAGGATCACGCCGCCGCGCGGGCCGCGCAGGCTCTTGTGGGTGGTGGTGGTGACGAAGTCGGCGTGCGGTACCGGGTTGGGATACTCGCCGGCGGCGATCAGGCCGGCGTAGTGGGCCATGTCGACCATGAACAGGGCGCCGATGGACTTGGCTACCTTGGCGATGCGTTCGAAGTCGATGCGCAGGGCGAAGGCGGAGGCGCCGGCGATGATCAGCTTGGGCTTCTTTTCCTGGGCCAGCTTTTCCAGCGCGTCGTAGTCGATGTCTTCGTTGGCGTCCAGGCCGTAGCTGACGACGTTGAACCACTTGCCGCTCATGTTGAGGGCCATGCCGTGGGTCAGGTGGCCGCCTTCGGCCAGGCTCATGCCCATGATGGTGTCGCCCGGCTTCAGCGCGGCAAAGAACACGCCCTGGTTGGCTTGCGAGCCGGAGTTGGGCTGCACGTTGGCGGCTTCGGCGCCGAACAGTTGCTTGACGCGGTCGATGGCGAGCTGCTCGACGACGTCAACGTACTCGCAGCCACCGTAGTAGCGCTTGCCGGGATAGCCTTCGGCGTACTTGTTGGTCAGTTGCGAGCCTTGCGCGGCCATCACGGCCGGCGAGGTGTAGTTTTCCGAGGCGATCAGCTCGATGTGTTCTTCCTGGCGCTGGTCTTCCTTCTGGATGGCGGCAAAAATCTCGGGGTCGATCTGGTCGATCGTATAGCGGCTGCGTTCGAACATGGCGAAAACTCGTCTGAAAAAAGGGGAATTCCGAATGGCTTCGGGGTAGGGCGCGCGGGGAAGGCACAGGCGACCGGCGTCGGACGCGTTAGCTATCCGGCGCAGGGCGCACCCTGCTTCCCATTCGCTGCCCAGGCGAGCGGCAGGCGCTTGAAACATCGCGCCAGAGAACTTTGCGCTTCCTCGTGGTAGTGCCCACTGACTTCGCCAGTCGCGCAAGATGGAATGGTTGGCGGCAGTTTAACGCGAGGCGCTGGCTCGCTGCAAGACGGTGTGGCGGGCCCGGGGCCGAGCCCGGCGCCGAAAGTCAATGCCTTGTCTGTCAGGCAATGTAAGTGTTGTAATGTCGGACAAGGGTTTACACCGGGTCGGGCCGGCTCTCCGCTACAATCGCGGCCATGAGCAACAATGTGTGGGCCTTGCGGGTGTATTGGGAAGACACCGACGCGGGCGGCGTGGTGTTCTACGCCAATTACCTCAAATTCTTCGAGCGCGCCCGTACCGAGTGGCTGCGCTCGCTTGGCATCGAACAGCAAGCGCTGGCCGATGAGTCCGGCGTCGTCTTCATCGTCAGAAGCACGGCGGTGGACTACAATGCCCCCGCCCGTCTGGACGACCTGCTTGAGATCCGGACACAGATTGAACGGGTTGGCCCGGCGTCGGTCCAATTCGCCCAGGAAGCCTGGCGTGGTGAGCAATTGCTGGCTACTGGCGCCATCCGGGTCGGGTGTGTTGATCGCAGCACATTCCGTCCGACTCCCATTCCCGCTCCCGTCCTTGCAACCATCAAGACCGCTCGATGAATCCCGTGACCGTCACGCAAGACCTGTCGATCATTTCGCTGGTGCTGCACGCCAGTGTGCTGGCACAGGCCGTCATGGCCCTGCTGCTGGTGATGTCCCTGTTCTCGTGGACATATATCTTCCGCAAGCATTTCTCCCTGCGCGCCGCGCGCACCCAGACCGAGGGTTTCGAGCGCGACTTCTGGGCCGGCGGTGATCTGCAGGCCCTCTACCAGAGCGCAGCCAACAACCGTCACAACACGGGCGCGCTGGAACGGATCTTCGAGTCCGGCATGGGCGAATACCTGAAGGCGCGCGAGCGCAACAACGACGCCGGCGCGCTGCTGGACGCCGCGCGGCGCGCCATGCGCGCGGCCTACCAGCGCGAGATGGATGTGATGGAATCGCATCTTCCGTTCCTGGCCTCGGTGGGTTCGGTCAGCCCGTACATCGGCTTGTTCGGCACCGTATGGGGGATCATGAACGCCTTCCGCGGCTTGTCCAATGTGCAGCAGGCGACGCTTGCCGCAGTGGCGCCCGGCATTGCGGAGGCGCTGGTCGCCACCGCCATCGGCCTGTTCGCGGCGATTCCGGCGGTCATTGCCTACAACCGCTACGCTACCGAAGTCGATCGCCTGGCCATCCGCTTCGAGAGCTTCATGGAAGAGTTCCTGAACATCCTGCAACGGCAGACCCGCTAAAGCGCCGAAGCCACCAACGTCTTCGGTCAAGGAGAACCAGCAATGGCAGCGATACAGCGCCGTGGCGGCTCGCGCCGCCGGGCCAGTGCCGACATCAACGTCGTGCCTTACATCGACGTGATGCTGGTGCTGCTCGTCATTTTCATGGTGGCAGCACCGATCGTGAACCCCGCCGTGGTTGACCTGCCCAGCGTGGCCAACGCCACCCAGCAGCAAAAGGCGCCTCCCATCGTCGTGACCGTGCATGAGGACGGCGCACTGACCGCGCGCGGCAAGGATAACGCTGGCAACAGCTTCGAGCGCAAGCTCGACAAGCAGGGCCTGATCGACTTCGTGCATCAGCGCCAGAACGAGAATCCCGACCAGCCGGTGGTGATCGCCGCCGACCGCTCGGTCAGGTACGAGGCCGTGCTCGACGTCATGTCGGTGCTCAAGGCCGACGGCGTGAAGCGCGTCGGCCTGATGGTCAAGCCCAAGTAAGCAGCGCCCCACGCGATGAAGACCGCCGCCTATCCTTATCAGCCGGCCCCGGAGCGGGGAACCCTGCGTTCCTTCCTGCTCGCGGTTTTCATGCATTTGTTGCTGGGCATCGTGCTGTATTTCGGTGTGCACTGGCAGAGCAGCACCCCGGTCGGCGCCGAAGCCGAGCTCTGGGATGAGGTCCCGGCCACTACCGCCCCGCGCCCACCCCCGCCGCCGCCCGAACCCCAGCCTATCGTACAAGCCCGGCCCGCACCCCCCGCGCCAGCGGTGAGGTCCCGTGCGGAAGAGGACGCCGAGATCGCCCTCCAGCAGCAAAAGCGCCGCCAGGCCGAGGCCGCCGCCCGCGAAGAGGCGCGCCAGCAGGCCGACCTGCGCGCGCGCCAGGAAGCCGACAGGCAGGAAGCCGCCCGCAAGGAGGCCGCCCGCAAGGACGCCCAGCGCAAGGACGACTTGCGCCGCGAAGAGCAGCGCCGCGAAGAACAGAAGAAGGACGACCTGAAGAAGGAAGCCCAGCGCAAGGAAGACGCGCGCAAGCAGGCCGCCTTGCAGGAGCAGCGCAAGGAGCAGGCTGAGCGCGAGCGCAAGGAAGCCGACGCCAAGGCCCGCGCCGAGGCCAAGAGCCGCGCCGAGGCCGATGCCAAGGCGCGTGCCGAGGCAGACGCGAAGGCGAAGGCAAGCGCAGACGCCAAGGCCAAGGCCAACGCCGAAGCCAAGGCCGCTGCCAACGCGAAGGCCAAGGCCGATGCCGATGCCAAGGCCAAGCGCGATGCCGCCGCCAATGCCCAGCGCCACAGCGAGCTGGCACGCCTGCAGGCCCTGGCGGGTGGCGGGGCGGCAGTCGGCGGCGCCGGCGGTGTCGGCAGCAGCGCAGGCAGTGGCGCCGGTTCCGGCGGCAAGGCCTCGCCTGGCTACCCGGATCGCGTGCGTCGCCGCGTCAAGCCGAATATCGTGTTCACCGAAGACGTGCCTGGCAATCCGGCCGCAGTGGTGTCCGTTCAGCTGGCGCCGGACGGCTCGCTGATGTCCGCGCGGCTGTCCAGGTCCAGCGGCAATTCGGGCTGGGACAACGCCGTGCTGCGCGCGGTGGAGCGCTCGGACCCGCTGCCCCGCGACGAAAACGGCAAGGCACCGGCCAGCTTCACCATCACCTTCAAGCCTAAGGATTAAGGGGTGCGGTGATGGCAACGGCACGGGATAATTCGAATTGCAACATATTGCAACCTACGTCGATGCTCGGTAGTCCCACCGCTACGATGACAGGTTGCCTGACGCAGCCGGCAAATGTGCCCGGGGCACCCGATACAGGCATGCGACATGCCTTCAGTCAGCCTGCCCGTACCATGGCTCCAGCTTTGCCGGCCGCGTTCGATATGAATATTGATCTCGACTGAGGAGCAGCATGCGAAAGCTTTGGGCCCCCCTTTGGCTGGCCGCGCGGCGGCACAGCACCCGCGCGCACGCCCTGTTTGCCGGGCTGGCAGTGGTGCTGGCCTGTTCGGCCGGCAGCGCGCAGGCGCAATTGAACGTTGAAATCACCGGCGTTGGCGCCAGCCAGCTCCCGATCGCCACGGCCAACTTCCAGGGCGAAGCACAGGCCCCCCAAAATCTCACAGCCATCATCCGCAGCGACCTGCAGCGCAGCGGCCGCTTCCGCAATGTCGACCCGGGCGGCGCCACCGTGGCGGAGTCCGCCAATGCCGACCTTGGCAGCTGGAAGGCGCGCGGCGCCGATGCCTTCGTGGCCGGCAGCGTGACACCCACCGGCAACGGCCAGTATGACGTGCGCTTCCGCCTCTACGACACCGTCAAGGGCACCAGCCTGGGTGGCCTGGCCTTCACCGTCAGCGGGAACCAGCTGCGCGTGACCGGCCACAAGATTGCCGACTACATCTACGAGAAGCTGCTGGGCGAGCGCGGCGTGTTTGCCACGCGGCTGTCCTATGTCTCGCGGGTGGGCGGGCGCTTCCAGCTGCTGATCTCGGACTCCGACGGCCAGAACTCCCAGGTGGCGCTGACCAGCAACGAGCCGATCATCTCGCCTTCGTGGTCCCCTGACGGCAGCAAGGTTGCCTACGTGTCCTTCGAGGCCAAGAAGCCGGTGGTCTACGTGCACGACCTGGCGACGGGCAAGCGCACGCTGGTGTCGAACCAGAAGGGCAACAACAGCGCGCCTTCGTGGTCGCCGGATGGCCAGCGCCTGGCGGTGGCGCTGTCGCGCGACGGCAATACCCAGATCTACCAGATCGGCGCCGATGGCTCCGGGCTCAAGCGCCTGACGCGCAGCAGCGCCATCGACACCGAGCCGCAATACGCGCCGGACGGCCGCAGCATCTACTTCACCAGCGATCGCGGCGGCGCGCCGCAGATCTACCGCATGCCGGCCGGCGGCGAAGAGGGCGGCGCAGCTCAGCGCGTCACCTTCAAGGGCAGCTACAACGTGAGCCCGCGCATTTCCCCGGACGGCAAGCAACTGGCCTATATCACCCGCAGCGGCGGCTTCAAGCTGCAGTTGATGGACCTCGGCAACGGCGATGTCACGTCGCTGACCGACACCGCTAACGACGAAGCGCCAAGCTTCGCCGCCAACGGCAAGTACATTCTTTATGCCACCCGGGTGGGAGGTCGCTCGGTGTTGGCGGCAGTGTCCACTGACGGGCGTACCCGGCAGGTTTTGTCGCTCCAGTCCGGCGAGGTTCGCGAGCCGTCCTGGGGACCATTCATGCAATAAACGAGGAGTTCCTAGCCATGACCAATATGATGACCAAAACCCTTGCCGTCGCCGCTCTGCTGGCCCTCGGCGCTTGCAGCTCCGGCGTCAAGCTGGACGACACCGCCAACGCCGGTGCCGGCAAGGGCACGCCTTCGACCGACGCTCGCGCCGTGGCGCCGGTGGACGTCTCGCGCGATCCGCTGAACGATCCGAACAGCCCGCTGGCCAAGCGCAGCGTGTACTTCGACTTCGACAGCTATAGCGTCAAGCCTGACTACCAGGGCATGCTGTCGGAGCACTCCAAGTACCTGGGCGCCAACAAGGGCCGCCGCATCCTGATCCAGGGCAACACCGACGAGCGCGGTACCAGCGAATACAACCTGGCACTGGGCCAGAAGCGCGCCGAAGCCGTGCGCCGCTCGCTGTCCTCGCTGGGCGTGCCGGAAAGCCAGATGGAAGCCGTCAGCCTGGGCAAGGAAAAGCCCAAGGCAACCGGCCACGACGAAGCCGCCTGGGCGGAAAACCGCCGCGCGGACATCACGTACTAATCTGCGGATAGCCATCTCATGAAAGCACGCGTCTCCAAGTTGGTATTGCTTACTGCGATGTCCTGCGCCAGCCTGCTGCCGTTGGCACAGGCGCGGGCCGGCGTGTTCGACGATGACGAGGCGCGCAAAGCCATCGTGAACATGCGCGACCAGTTCAACGGTTTCCAGGCGACCGCTTCGCAGCGTATCGACCAGAACAGCCGCGCGCAGCTCGAGATGCAGAACCAGCTCGAGGGCCTGCGCCAGGAAGTGGCGCGGCTGCGCGGCCAGAACGAGATGCTGCAGAACGAGGTGACGACGCTGCAAAAGCAGCAGAAAGACTACTACGCTGACCTGGATGCGCGCCTGAAGAAATTCGAGCCGCAGCAGGTCACCGTGGATGGTCGCGAAGGGCTGTCGCAACCGGGCGAGAAGACGGAGTATGACGCCGCGCTCAAGCAGTTCCAGACCGGGGACTTCAAGGGCGCGGGCAACGTATTCTCGGCTTTCATCAAGAAGTACCCGCAAAGCCCGTACGTGCCGCTGGCGCAGTACTGGCTAGGTAACTCGCTGTACGCGCAGCGGGACTACCGCGGCTCGACGTCGGTGCTGCAGAACATGGTGCAGGCCTATCCGGATCACCCCAAGGTGCCGGATGCGCTGATCGCCATCGCCAACAACCAGATCGAATCGGGCCAGAAGCCCGCGGCCCGCAAGACCCTGGAGCAGGTGGTGGCCAAATACCCCGGCACCGAGGGCGCGCAGGCGGCGAGCAATCGCCTCAAGACGCTGAAGTAGGCGCCCGGGAGGGTGGGGCGCTGGCACGCGGCCCAGGTGGTAGGCAGAAGACAAAGGGCCCGCTTTTCGCGGGCCCTTTGTCCTGGCCGCGCTAAAATATATGATTCGCCTCGAATTTTGCGTGGCGCCGCCAGGCGCCGCGCCCTGCCATCATGAAAAAACGCGCTATCGTCCTGCTTTCCGGCGGCCTGGACTCCGCCACCGTCCTTGCCATGGCCAATGCGCAGGACTTCGAGACCTATGCGCTGTCGATGCGCTACGGCCAGCGCCACTCCTCGGAACTGGAAGCCGCCAAGCGCGTGGCCGCCGCCCTGGGCGCGGTGCGCCACGAGATCATCGACCTCGACCTGCGCCGCTTCGGCGGCTCCGCGCTGACCGACGATAGCCTTGAGGTGCCCACCGACGGCGCCGTCGGCGGCATTCCGGTCACCTACGTGCCGGCCCGCAATACCATCATGCTGTCGCTGGCCCTGGGCTGGGCCGAGGCCATTGGCGGCCGCGACCTGTTCTTCGGCGCCAACGCGGTCGACTACTCCGGCTATCCGGATTGCCGGCCCGAGTATGTGTCCGCCTACGAGGCGCTTGCCAACCTGGCCACCAAGGCCGGCGTGGAAGGCGAGCGCATCCGCGTGCACGCGCCCATTATCGACATGACCAAGGGCGAGATCATCCGCGCTGGGGTCAAGCTCGGGGTGGACTACGGCATGACGGTGTCGTGCTACAAGGCCGACGACGACGGCCGTGCCTGTGGCGTGTGCGACTCCTGCCGCATCCGCCGGGCGGGCTTCGAGGCCGCTGGCGTGCCCGATCCCACCCGCTACCAGGGCGCCGCCTGACGGTTGCCGTTGCCACAAGCGCGCTTGCGCGCACCCACCCGTTGCGCTTCCCCCGCCGGACACCCATGCCCGAAATCGATATTGCCGCGCTTAGCCGTACCGTACTGGCGAGCACCTTCATCCTGACCTTCGCCTTTGGGGCGGTGCTCCAGCGCACGCACTTCTGCACCATGGGCGCGGTCTCCGACATCGTCAACATGGGCGACTGGACCCGCATGCGCATGTGGGGGCTGGCCATCGGCGTGGCCATGATCGGCACCGCCGCGCTGGCCGCGGGCGGCTACATCGATCCCACCAAGACCATCTATGCCGCCAGCAAGCTCAGCTGGCTCTCGGCCCTGGTGGGCGGGCTGATGTTCGGCTTCGGCATGGTGCTGGCCTCGGGCTGCGGCAGCAAGACGCTGGTGCGCATCGGCGCCGGCAACCTGAAGTCGCTGGTGGTGTTCGCCTTCCTGGGGCTGTCGGCCTATATGACGCTGCGCGGCCTGTTTGGCGTGATTCGCGTGAACACCGTCGATGCCGTGGCCCTCTCGCTGCCCACCACGCAGGACCTGCCCTCCGTGCTGGCGCAGGCCAGCGGCATGGCGCGCGCCACCCTGCAGCTCGGCATCGCGCTGGTGCTGGGCGGGGCGCTGGTGATCTGGGCGCTGGCCGGACGCGGCTTCCGTACCTTCGATAACCTGCTGGGCGGCCTGGCCGTGGGCCTGATCATCGTGGCCATGTGGTACGTATCCGGGCACCTGGGCTATGTCGCCGAAGATCCCAATACGCTCGACGAACTGTTCGTCGCCAGCAACAGCGGCCGCATGGAGAGCCTGAGCTTCGTCGCCCCCTACGCCTATACGCTTGACTGGCTGATGATGTTCAGCGACAAGAGCAAGGTGCTGACCATCGGCATCGTCAGCGTGTTGGGCGTGGTGGCTGGTGCCGCCGCGTATGCGCTGGTGACCCGCACCTTCCGCTGGGAAGGCTTTGGCAGCGCCGAGGACGTTGGCAACCATCTGGTGGGCGGCATCCTGATGGGCGCGGGCGGCGTGACCGCGCTGGGCTGCACCATCGGGCAGGGCTTGTCAGGCGTATCCACGCTGGCGATTGGCTCCTTTATCGCGCTGGCCGGCATCCTGGTTGGCGCGGTGCTGGGCTTCCGCTACCAGATATGGCGGCTTGAGCGCATGATCTAGCACGAGTAGTTCGCGTTCAAAGGTTGACTTTAGCGGCAAGATATTCCTATAATCGCGGCTTCAGTTTTTCCGGGTCGTTAGCTCAGTCGGTAGAGCAGCGGACTTTTAATCCGTTGGTCGCGTGTTCGAGTCACGCACGACCCACCAGCATTGCGAGAAGGCGTAGCGGGCAACCGCTACGCCTTTTTTGTTTCATGCCCCGCGCGTGGCTTTCGTAGTATTTCGGCGCGGATCACCCCCCTGGATCAACCCTTCTTGGCCAGGTGCCTGGCGAGAAACGCTTCCATGGCTTCGTAGAAGTCGAAGGTGTTTTCCTCGTTGTGAAAGCCGTGGCCCTCGTTTTCCTTGAGCAGGTATTCCACATCCACGCCGCGCGAGCGTAGCGCCTGGACGATCTGGTCGCTCTCCGCCTGCTTGACGCGCGGATCGTTGGCGCCTTGCGCCACCAGCAGCGGCGTGCGGATCCTGTCGGCGAAGAACACCGGCGAGGCATCGTGCAGGGCCTGGCGCTCGGCTTCGACGTTGGGGTTGCCGACCATCTCGTACAGCATGTCGAGCATCGGCTTCCAGTACGCGGGAATGGTCTCCAGCAGCGTGAACAGGTTCGATACGCCGACATAGTCGATGGCCGCGGCATAGCGGTCCGGCGTGAAGGCCACGCCTGCCAGCGTCGCATAGCCGCCATAGCTTGCTCCGTAGATCGCGATGCGGCTGGGGTCCACGATGCCTTGCGCGACGAGCCAGTCGACGCCGTCGTCGATATCGTGCTGCATCGTCTTGCCCCACTGCTTGAAGCTCGCCTCCCAGAACGCGCGGCCGTAGCCGGTGGAGCCGCGGAAGTTGATCTGCAGCACCGCGTAGCCGCGATTGGCGAGCAGTTGCACCTCGGGGTTGAAGCCCCATACGTCGCGCGTCCACGGGCCGCCGTGCGGGTTGACCACCAGAGGCAGGCCCTGCGGTGCAGGCTCTCCCGCGCTGGCCACCGGAAGCGTCAGGTAGCCGTGGATCTGCAGGCCGTCGCGCGAGGTGAAGCGGATCGGCTGCATGCCGGCCATGTCGGCTTCATCCAGCCAGGGCTGCACCTTGCCGAGCGTGACCAGTTTTTTTGTGCCGCTGTCGTACAGGTAGCGCGTGCCGGTGGTCTTGTCGCTCGACGCGGAGACGATCATGCGGGTCTCGTCGCGCGTGATGCTGGTGACGTGGTGCTCGTAGCCCGGCAGTTGCCGCTCCAGGTCGGCATGGATCTGCTCGGCGTGGGCGTCGAAGAAATGGCGGTGCGTCTTCCAGTCGGTGTACCAGGCGGCGGTCAGCACGCGGCGACGCCGCGAGTGGGACAGGCCGCCGACATCCACCTCGTCGTGCTCGAAGACCAGGCGGCCTTCCCGGGCCGTCTGCGGATCGAACTCGAAGATCGCCGTCTTGTCGCGGCCGCGATTCGACTGCACGTACAGCTGCTTGTCGTCGAAGGTGAAGAACAGCGGCGAGACCGTCTCGCGGAAGTCGGTGGTCAGGATCGGGCGGAAGGGCTCGTCCTCGGTATCGCGGTAGAGCAGGGTGGTGTTCACGCCGTCGCTGGCGCTTGCCACCCGCAGGCGGCCAGCGTGGTCGGTGCCCCAGCTCATCACGTTGCCGGGGTTCTCCGCGATCTGCACGGACTCGCCCGTGACGACGTCGACGCGCAGCACGTCGAATACCTCCGGGTCGCGCTTGTTGTGCGACAGCAGGACATGGCGGTCATCGTCCTCGAGATCGTCGATGATCTCCGCGCGCACGCCCGGGTACGGGGTCAGGTCGACGGGCTCGCCGCCGTCGATCGGCACCGACAGCACGTGGAAGTTCTCGTCGCCGCCAAAGTCCTTCGCATACAGGATGTGCGCGTTGCCCTTCCAGCTGTGGAAGGGCAGGTCGCGCTCGCTCTCGCGGGTCAGCGGCCGGGCTTCGCCCAGCAGGTTGCCATCGGCGTCGATGGCCTGCACGAAGACGTTCTGGCGGCCTTGGTGCCGGGCGAGGAAGGACAGGTGGCGGCCATCCGGCGAGATCGAAAACTGCGAGCGGTCCGGCTTGCGGAACAGCTCGCGCACGCTGTAGTGCTTTACCTTTGCCGGCGATGTTGCACCGGATGTTGGGTTGTCTTGACGCAATGCTCACTCCTTGGTGTGTTCGGTCCCGGCAAGCAGCGGCAGGGCTCAATCCGTACGCGCTGCTTGCCCGGTTTTGCCTTCGGGTGGCGCAGGTGGCTTTGGCTCCTTGTCCTGCGCGGCATCGCGGCGCTCGATTTCTTCGCGCGTGGACGTGGATAGGTCCCAGCTGGCGATAAACAGCGCGGCGATCAGCGGGCCGATGACGAAGCCGCTCAGCCCGAACAGCGCCATGCCGCCCAGCGTGGAGATCAGCACCACCCAGTCGGGCATGCGGGTGTCCTTGCCGACCAGGATGGGGCGCAGCACGTTGTCCACCGCGCCGATCACCACCGCGCAGAAGCCGATCAGAATGGAGCCCTTGCCCACGTCGCCGGTCAGCAGGAAGTAGATCGCCACCGGTCCCCAGATCAGCGCCGCGCCGACCGCCGGCAGCAGCGACAGGAAGCCCATCAGCACGCCCCACAGCAGCGAGCCCTGGATGCCGAGGAACCAGAAGATCAGGCCGCCCAGTGCGCCTTGCACCGCAGCCACGGCGATGTTGCCCTTGACGGTGGCGCGGGCCACGGTGGTGAACTTGCGCAGCAGGTGCTGCTTGTGCGGCTCGCTCAGCGGGATCGCCCGCATGATGAGCTTGGAAATCTGCGGGCCATCGCGCAGCAGGAAGAACAGCAGGTACAGCATCACGCCAAAGCTGACCATGAACTGGAACGTGTTCTGCCCGATGCTCAATGCCTGCGTGGCGATGATCTGGCTGGCCTGGGTAGCCCCCGTGGTGAGCTTTTGCTGGAGGTCGCTGATATCGGTCAGCCCGAAGCGGTCCAGCACCCTTGTCACCGACGGCGGCAGGGCGTGCACGGCTTGCTGGAAGTAGGCGCCGAAATTGATCTGGCCGGACTTGATCTGCTGGTAGACGGTGCTGCCTTCCTGGATCAGGGCGCCGGTGACAAAGATCAGCGGCAGCACCACGATCAGCAGGCACAGCGTCAGCGTGGTCAGCGAGGCCAGGTTGCGCCGGCCGCCCATGCGCCGGGTCAGCCAGTTGTTGGACGGCGTGAAGATGATGGCCAGGATGGCGCCCCAGAACACGGCGCCGGAGAAAGGCCACAGGACGAAGCAAAAGGCTACCGAGACTACTGCCAGCAGCAGGTAGAACGACTTTTGCTGCATATCCGCTCGTTGGGTCATTGCGCTGTCACCTTGCGTCGAAAAAGCGTTGGAGCGCGCGCCGCCATGGTGGCGTACGGCGGCTCGCCGCGGCGCGTGGCGCTCATTGCCTTCATTGCCGTATGGCAGGCCTCGGTAGGCAAGGCCGGCGCAGGTGGCGGCCTTGCATGGCGAAAACGCGGTGCTAACGCACCAGCGGGTCGCGGAACCCGGTGTCGACGGTGTCGGACGGGGGCTTGCGGGCAGCCTGGACGGAGCTTTTCTGGAAAGTCTCGTAGGCCCAGTAGCCGGCTGCGGCCAGTGCGCCGAACTTGGACAGCTTCCAGGTCCAGCGCAGCACCGGCGTCTTGCGTAGCAACGGCAGCGCCAGGGACACGGCCGTGCTGAGCATCGGGTAGTCCTTGGCCAGTCCGAGCAGCTTGAGCCAGGAGGCGGGCCGGGTCATGCGCGGCAGCCAGGTGCTGAATCGGCCGAGGCGGGTCGCGCTGCCTCGGACATGATGGAGCGCCTGGGCGCAGTCGTAGCGCTCCAGCGCGGCGCGCGTGATCAGCAGCTCCTTGCGAATGGCAAGGGGCAGGCGCACCTCGCGCGAGAAACGCACGGGGCGCTGGTGCGAGCGAGGCGCGTTGGAGGTGGATGCGGTGCCGGCCGCGTGATCGGCCGGCTCGCCTGGTGTGTGCGGTGTGCTCATCGGCGCAGGATCTCCCGGTCTTTATCGATCTCGGCCAGCGTGGCTTCGAACAGGGGCGGGGCATTGCGCACCAGATGGCGGGCAACCGCGAGGCAGATCGCGCAGGCGGCCAGGTAGACCGCCACCAGCACGCCCAAGGCCTGCCAGCGGTAGGTGTCCCAGAACACGATGGCGATCAGTACGGTCAGCGTCACCATGGCCAGGCCAAAGAACACCAGGCCGAAACAGGCCAGCAAGGCCATCTTCATCAGCCGGGAGCGTTCTTCCGCGAGTTCGACACTGGCCAGTTCAAGGCGAGTCTGCACCATCGCCACCAATGATCCTGCCAGGCTGCGCAGGGCATCCATAAACTTGGGGGAAGAGGTGGGGTCGCTCATGCAATTCCGGCGAAGGCGTGTAGCGGCGAAGCGCTGCACCTGCTGCAGACGGGACGCCCCGCCAGCGGTGCTTGACCGCCGGCGGGGCGTTGCCCGGCACCGCGCCGCGACGGGTGGCGGCCCAGGTGCAAGGCGTTCGGGTTCACGCGCGAGGCGGCAAGCCTGGCGAATTACTTGCGGTTCAGCAACAGGCCGATCAGCAGGCCGACGCCGGCGGCAACGCCGACAGCGCGCCACGGATGGTCATGGACGTAGTCGTCGGTGGCACGTGCAGCCGCCTTGCTCTTGGTGACCACGGCGTCCTGGAGGTCTTGGGCCTTCTCCTTGGCTTGTTTCAGCAGGCCCATGCCGCGCTCGCGCAGTTCGGCAGCTTTCTCGCCGGTGGTCGATGCCGCTTGCTTAAGCAGTTCTTCGGCATCGGACAAAACGGTCTTGACATCGCTCATCAGTTTCTCCTGTTTGCGGGCGGTGGTTTCGGATTGTGACATTTTGCCTTCCTCGCACGTTGTCGGGCAGCTTCTCGCCCTCTTTACTAGCATATGCGGGGAACCGCCGTGGTTTCAACACCACGAGTCCGACACAGCGTGTAGGACAGTGACGCAGGACAAAGGTCTTGATACAAAAAGGTGATTTTGTAGTGACTTTATATTCGTTTGGGTTGGATCGCAATCTCACTACACTGGTTCAACCCGAATTTGCCCTTTGAGGACACACTTATGACACTACGTCTTGGCGACATCGCACCCGATTTCGAGCAGGATTCCAGTGAAGGCCCGATTCGCTTTCATCAATGGCTTGGCGAGAGCTGGGGCGTATTGTTTTCACGCCCGGCCGATTTCACGCCGGTGTGCACGACCGAACTGGGGTTAACGGCGAAGCTCAAGGGCGATTTTGCCAAACGCAATGTCAAGGTCATCGCGCTGTCGGTCGATCCTGTCGAGTCCCATCGCGAGTGGATCAAGGACATCAACGCGACCCAGGGTACCACGGTCAATTTCCCCATCATCGCCGATGGCGACCGCAAGGTTTCCGAGCTGTACGACATGATTCACCCCAATGCCAACCAGACCCTGACGGTTCGCTCGCTGTTTGTGATCGACCCGAAAAAACAGGTCCGGCTGATCATCACCTACCCGGCCAGCACCGGGCGCAATTTCAACGAGATCCTGCGGGTGATCGATTCGCTGCAACTCACCGACAACCATAGCGTTGCCACGCCGGGCAACTGGCAGGACGGCGAGGATGTGGTGATTGTGCCCTCGCTGAAGGACGAGGACGTGATAAGGCAGAAATTTCCGAAGGGATACAAGGCCGCTCGGCCCTACCTGCGGCTGACGCCGCAACCCAACAAGTAAGCTGAAAAGCAGAAAGCCGGCCGGGGCGCGTAGCGCCGGGCCGGCGTACCGGTGTTGTACAACGATGGGCTCGCCCGTCGTCTCTCCTTGGTAGTGTGCTTGGCCCGGCTTTGCAGCCGGGCCTTTTTATTTCTAGCGGGAGAGTGGGAGAGCCCGGTCTGCGGACCGCGGCGCTTTAGAAGAATGCCTGGATGCCGGTCTGGGCGCGGCCCAGGATCAGCGCGTGGATGTCATGGGTACCTTCGTAGGTGTTGACCACTTCGAGGTTGACCACGTGACGGATCACGCCGAACTCGTCCGAGATGCCGTTGCCGCCGAGCATGTCGCGCGCCATGCGGGCGATGTCCAGTGACTTGCCGCAGGAATTGCGCTTCATGATCGAGGTGATTTCCACCGCGGCGGTGCCTTCGTCCTTCATGCGGCCCAGGCGCAGGCAGCCTTGCAGGCCCAGCGTGATCTCGGTCTGCATGTCGGCCAGCTTCTTCTGGATCAGTTGGTTGGCGGCCAGCGGGCGGCCGAACTGCTTGCGGTCCAGCGTGTACTGGCGGGCGGTATGCCAGCAGAACTCTGCAGCGCCCAGGGCGCCCCAGGCGATGCCGTAGCGGGCCGAGTTCAGGCAGGTGAAGGGACCCTTCAGGCCCGATACGCCCGGCATCAGGTTCTCTTCCGGCACGAACACCTGGTCCATGACGATTTCGCCGGTGATCGAGGTGCGCAGGCCAACCTTGCCATGGATGGCAGGTGCCGACAGGCCCTTCCAGCCCTTTTCCAGGATGAAGCCGCGGATGGCTTCCTTGCCGTCGTCGCCGACCAGCTTTCCCCACACCACGAACACGTCGGCGATCGGCGAGTTGGTGATCCACATCTTGGCGCCGGACAGCTCATAGCCACCCGCCACCTTCTTGGCGCGCGTGATCATGGAGCCCGGGTCGGAGCCGTGGTTCGGCTCGGTCAGGCCGAAGCAGCCAATCCATTCGCCGGTGGCCAGCTTGGGCAGGTATTTCTGCTTTTGCGCTTCGGTGCCGAATTCGTGGATCGGCACCATCACCAGCGATGACTGCACGCTCATCATCGAGCGATAGCCCGAATCCACCCGCTCCACTTCACGCGCGATCAGGCCGTAGGCCACGTAGTTCAGGCCGGGGCCGCCGTATTCCTCGGGAATGGTCGGGCCCAGCAGGCCGAGCTCGCCCATTTCGCGGAAGATCTCGATGTCGGTCTTCTCATTGCGGAACGATTGCAGTACGCGCGGGGCGAGCTTGTCCTGGCAATAGGCCAGGGCGGCGTCGCGCACCATGCGCTCGTCGGCGCTCAGCTGGTCGTCCAGCAACAGCGGGTCAGCCCAGTGGAATTCGGCGTTGGCAGCCATGTAGGTCTCCTTCGGTAGTGCAGGTCTAGTGCAGGTCGGGATGGGCGGCCTCGCGGGCCAACCCTGAATTCAGCAAGTATCGGCGCATTCCGCGGTCCGCCGAAGTGCTTTTGCGGTTCCGCATTGCGGAACTCTGTTCCGATGATGTAGTATATCGCAATGCGCGGTCCGTGCAATAGGGCGCGCCGCTTTCATCTGCCTTCATCCCATCCGCGGAGATCACTTTTGGCCACTGAATCGCAAGCCACGCCTGCGGCGGATGCCGCCAGCGTCACACCGCGCGAGAGCGATCCTAATTTTGTTACCGCACTGGCGCGCGGCCTTGAACTGCTGCGTTGCTTCCGCACCGGCGAGTCGATGCTGGGCAACCAGGATTTCGTGCGCCGCACGGGTTTTCCCAAAGCCACCGTGAGCCGGCTGGCCGGCACGCTGGTGCAACTGGGCTACCTGCGCTATGACGATAGCCTGGGCAAGTACGCGCTCGATGCCGGCGTGCTGGCGCTGGGCTATTCCTACCTGTCCGCTTCCAATGTGGTGACGCTGGCGCGCCCGCATATGCTGGCGTTCGCCCAGGCTTACGGCGTGTCGGTATCGCTGGGCAAGCGCGAGCGCATGGAGGTGATCTATCTTGAGTCGATCCGCAACGATGCGGGGGTGATGCTGGGGCTGGGAGTGGGGTCGCGGCTCTCGCTGGTGTCGAGTTCGATGGGCCGCGCCTACCTGGCTGCGTTGCCGGCGGCCAAGCGCGAACGCGTGCTGGCGGAATTTGCCCTGGCCTATCCCGAGCAGTGGAAAACCCAGGAGGCGGCCATGCGCGCCACGGTGGCGCAGGCGTCTACCCTGGGCTATGCGGCGTCGTTCCGCGACTGGCACCCGGCCATCCACGCGTGCGCGGTGGCATTCCGTCCGGTGGGGGAAAAGGAGCTGCACATGCTGAGCTGCAGCGCATCCTATGGCTCGGTGGAGGAAGCGGTGTTCCACGACAAGCTGGCGCCGGCCTTGCGCGCGCTGGCGGCACGGCTGTCGGACCCGGCGCTCTGAAGTTGGCGAGGCGGTGCCGTCCCGGCGCCGCCTCGCCAACGCTGTCGCGTACAGA
>NZ_BAAILO010000301.1:44364-81805 GCF_054589115.1 Cupriavidus sp. 8B
GCCTTCGGTGCCGCCGGTGCCGCGCTTGAAGCCGATCACGCGCTCCACGGTGGTGACGTGGCGAAAACGCCACTGCCGGAAGGCATCTTCCAGGTCGACGAACTTCTCGCCCAGTTCATACAGTTCCCAGTGCGCCTCGGGCTGGCGATAGACCTCCAGCCATGCCGCCTCCACCGAGGCGTTCTCGCCGGCCGGCAGGGTCCAGTCCCGCTCGATGCAGGCCGCATCGATGGCAAAGCCGCGCCGCGCCATCAGGCGAATCGCTTCGTCATACAGCGACGGCGTGCGCAGGGCTTCTTCCACCAGCGCCAAGTGCTGCGGCTGGTGCGCATGCGGGCGCAGCATGGCCGCGTTCTTGTTGCCGAGGATGAACTCGATCTCGCGGTACTGGAAGGACTGGAAGCCCGATGACATCCCCAGGTAGGGCCGCATCGCCGAGTATTCCGGCGGCGTCATCGTGGCCAGCACGCTCCACGCCTGCACCAGTTGCTCCATGATGCGCGAGACCCGCGTGAGCATCTTGAAGGCTGGCGGCAGCTGGTCCTGGCGCACGCATTCGCGCGCGGCGCGCAGCTCGTGCAGCGCCAGCTTCATCCACAGCTCGCTGGTCTGATGCTGCACGATGAACAGCATCTCGTTGTGCTCGGGCGAGAGCGGATGCTGCGCGTTGAGAATCTGGTCCAGCGCCAGGTAGTCGCCGTAGCTCATGTCCTTGGCGAAATCCATCTGGGCGTCGTGCCAGCTGGCATCGCTGCCATCGCTGGCGCCCGCGCCCGACATCGGGCATCCCTTGTGGTTGCTCATGGCGTGCTCCTGCTCAGGTCACCAGGCCGCGGGTCTGGTGACGCTCGGCCTTGTAGGTGCCGCTGTCGAGCACGTCGCGCAGGATTTCCACGGCATCCCAGACTTCGGTGAAGCTGGTGTACAGCGGCGTGAAGCCAAAGCGCGCAATGCGTGACTCGCGGTAGTCGCCGATCACGCCGCGCTCGATCAGGGCTTGCACCACGGCAAAGCCGTCCGGATGGGCAAAGCTCACATGGCTGCCGCGGCGCGCATGGGTGCGCGGGGTCACCAGTTCGAGCGGGTGCGCGGCGCAGCGTGCTTCCACCAGCGCGATAAAGAGGTCTGTCAGCATCAGCGACTTGGCGCGCAGCGTGGCCATGTCGGTCTGGGCGTAGATATCGAGCCCGCATTCGACCATGGCCAGCGAGGCGATGGGCTGGGTGCCGCAGAGGAAACGCGCCACGCCTTCGCGCGGGCGGTAGCCGGGTTCCATCGCAAACGGCGCGGCATGGCCCCACCAGCCCGACAGCGGTTGCCAGAAGGCGTCACGCAGCGAGGGCGCGACCCACAGGAAGGCAGGCGAGCCGGGGCCGCCGTTGAGGTACTTGTAAGTGCAGCCGACCGCGTAGTCCGCGCCCGATGCGTTGAGCGCCACGGGCACGGCGCCGGCCGAGTGGGCCAGGTCCCACACCGTGAGCGCGCCGCGGGCGTGGGCCATCTCGGTCACGCCGGCCATGTCGAGCATCTCGCCGGTCTTGTAGTTGACGTGGGTGAGCATCAGCACGGCGGTGTCGGCGTCGACCGCCGCATCGATCTCCTCGGGCGCATTCACCAGTCGCAGCGAGTAGCCTTGCTGCAGCAAGTCGGCCAGCCCCTGTGCGATGTAGAGGTCGGTGGGGAAGTTGCTGGCCTCCGATACGATCACCTTGCGCTTCGGGTCGCGGGTCTGCTGCACGCGCAGCGCTGCCGCCAGCACCTTGAACAGGTTGGCGGAGGTGGTGTCGGTCACCACGACTTCGTCCTCGCCGGCGCCGATCAGCGGCGCCAGCATATTGCCCAGGCGCTGGGGCAGTTCAAACCAGCCGGCCGTGTTCCAGCTGCGGATCAGGCCCGTGCCCCATTCTTCGCTCACCACTTCGGCGGCACGTGCCGCAGCGCTGCGCGGGCGCGCGCCCAGCGAGTTGCCGTCGAGGTAGATCACGCCTTGCGGGAGCGCGAACTGGTCGCGCAGGCGGCGCAGCGGATCTTGCTGGTCGAGGGCGAGGCATTGCTCGCGAGTCAGTGCGGTCATGTGTGAGAGGTTTCCTGGGGGGAGGTTGGGCGGTTCGGGTCGTTCAGGTCAGGCTGCGCAGCACCGCGCGCACCGGGCTCGCGTCGAGTCCGGCAAAGCGCAGCGGCAGGGCAATCAGTTCGTAGTCGGCCTCGGCCACGGCGTCGAGCACCAGGCCTTCGAGGATGGCCAGGCGATGCCGGCGCACCATGTTGTGCGCGTCCATGGTCTTGGATTCTTGCGGGTCCAGCGAGGGCGTATCGATGCCGACCAGCATGACGCCGTGCTCCGCGAGCAAGGCGATGGTCTGCGGCGCGACCGCGCAGAAATCCGGGTCCCACGTTGCCAGCGGTGCTTGCCGGTAAGTGCGCAGCAGCACGCGCGGCGGCGTGCCTGCCAGGGCATGTTCAATGTGGCGAGGCTCGACCAGCGGGGCCGCGCCGATGCAATGGATCACCCGGCACGGGCCGAGGTAGGGCGCCAGGTCCACCGCGCCGATAGGCGCGCCGTCGGCGGCGTAGTGCAGCGGCGCATCGGCATGGGCGCCGGTGTGGGGCGACAAGGTGATGCGCCCGACATTGACCGGGCAGTGCGCGTCGATCTGCCAGTTGCGCTCGTGCTGGAACGGCGTATCGCCCGGCCATACCGGCGTGTCGGGCGAGAGCGCGGGGCTGATGTCCCAGAGCTGGCGCGGAGTGTCGGGGGTGGGGCGGTTCGTCATCGGGGGGTGACGCCTGTGGGCGGCGTTCCAAGGCTCATCGGGGAGCAGATGACGGCATGATAGTCAATATTACGGGCAAGAGGCTTGCGAAATGGTCAGTGGATTCCCACGGTTTTCGCATAGAATTTCATTTGTGAAGAGAATCCTGGAAGAATCTGCGAAATGAACTTCGATCCCATCGATTTGCGCATCCTGACATGCCTCCAGGAGAACGGGCGCATCAGCAACCAGGACCTGGCCGACCGCGTGGCGCTATCGCCTTCGGCCTGCCTGCGGCGAGTGCGTTTGCTGGAGGAGGACGGGGTGATCGGCGGCTACCGGGCGTGGTTCGACGCCGAGCGGCTCGGCCTGGAGCTGGAGGCGATCGTGCAGGTGTCGATGCGCCCCGAGACCGAGGGCTGGCACGACACCTTCAACGCGGCGGTGCAATCCTGGCCTGAAGTGGTGTCGGCCTACATCATCACCGGCGACAGCAATTACATCCTGACCGTGCAGGCGCGCAACCTGAAGCACTACTCCGATTTCATCGTCAACCGGCTCTACCGCACGCCGGGCGTGATGGATATCCGCTCGAACATCGTGCTGCAGAGGATCAAGACGGATGGCTCGCCGCTGGCGGTCATCAAGGGCGAGCCGCGCGCCTGAGCGCGTTCGGCGCTCAGCGCGGCGAGCGCAGCGCGATCAGGCGGCGCAAGGTGTCCTTGAGCTGGTCGGCCTGCACCGCGCCGAAGTCGTCCAGCACCTGCTGCTCGTGGGCGGCGGCCTGGTCGAGCAGCGCACGGGCGCGGGTGCGCCCGCGTGCGGTGATCGACACCAGCGCATGGCGGCGGTCCTGGGCGCCGTTGCGCCGCGTGACGAGGCCGTCGGCGGCCATGCGGTCGATCAGCTTGGTCAGCGTGGGCTGCTTGGTGAGCGTGATATCGGCCAGCGCGCCGATGGTGCAGTCGGGCCGGTCGGCCAGCGTGGCCAGCACGCGCCATTCGGGCACGGAGAACCCGGCCGCCTCGACTTGCCGGTGGAACTCGCCCGACACAAGGTGGCTGGCCCGCGCCAGCAGGTAGGGCAGGTAGCCGTCTACAAAAGCGTCTGAGGCCACCGGAGCGGGTTTGGGTGAATCCGTCATGGCTGCTGCGTGCCCGGAGGTCAGTCCGTCAGCGGATCGGTGGTGGCAAAGCGGCCGTCGTGGAACACCAGCGGGTTGCCCGCGTCGTCGTGCACGCCGCAGCGCTCCACCTCGCCCACGAAGATGACGTGGTCGCCCTCGTCGTAGCGGCTGCGGTTGTGGCATTCGAACCAGGCCAGCGCGTTGGCCAGGATTGGCAGGCCGTTCTCGGACAGGCGGTAGTCGACGCCGGCGAAGCGGTCGCCCTTGAGCGTGGCGAAGCGCTGGCACAGGTCCAGTTGCGAGGCCGACAGCACATTGATGATGTAGTGCGAGCCGTCGCGGAACATCGGCAGGCTGTTGGCGCGCGTGGCCATGCTCCACAGCACCAGCGGCGGATCGAGCGATACCGAGTTGAACGAGCTGGCGGTAATGCCCACGAACGGCGCGCCCGGCGGCGAGCCGGGGCCAGCGCGGGTCGTGATCACTGTCACGCCGGTGGCGAACTGGGACAGCGTGCGCCGGAAGTGCAGCGTATCGAAATCGGGAGAAGCGGCCTTGCCGATGATGCTTGGCTTGGCTTCAGGCATGCCCATAGCGCGGGCTCCACTGGGATCCATGAAATTTCATATATTATTTGCGCCAGCGACAAGAATCACAAGCACAAAGCTAATGCGTCCGGCGGGAGGCATCGGTGGGCTGGCGCACCAAGGCCGCCTCCCCGGGACCCTGCCAGGGCCGCGGCAGATCGCACCAGGAGGAGACCTATGCTCATCGAGCAAATCGAGCACCGCTGGCTGGCGGCTTTTCGGCGCACCCTTGAACTGTGCGCCCTGTCCGCCCAGGAAGTGGTTGGGATTGTAACGGAGTCCCAATCCCGACGCGTCAATGTGGAGTTGGCGGAACTGGCGGTGCAGGCGCTGGGCGCCACGCCCGTGCGCATCCGGGTGCCGTCCCCGGCGCTTGCCGCGCCCGCGCCCGTGCGTTCCACCGGCGCCAGTGATGCCTTGCAGCAACTCGCTCCGGTGGTGGCCGCCTTGCAGCGCTGCCACCTGGTGATCGATTGCACCGTGGAGGGCCTGCTGCATGCGCCCGAACTCCCGCTGATCCTCAAAGGCGCCGACGGCATCGTGCCGCGCCTGCTGATGGTCAGCAACGAACATCCCGAAATCCTCGAGCGCTGCCTGCCCGATCCCGCGCTGGAGGGCACCGTGCGCGCGGCCATGAAGCGGCTGCGCGGCGCGCGCGAGATGCGCGTGCATTCGGCCGCCGGCACCGAGCTGCGCGTCGGGCTCGCAAGCGCACGCATCGGCGGCGTCTGGGGCTACTGCAACAAGCCGGGCCAGGTCGCCCACTGGCCGGGCGGCCTGTGCCTGGCCTTCCCCGCCGGCGGTCAGGTCAACGGCACCCTGGTGCTCGCACCGGGCGACGTCAACCTGACCTTCAAGACCTACCTGCGCGACACCATCGTGTGCCATATCGAGGACGACTACATGGTCGGCATCGAAGGGCAGGGCATGGACGCGGACATGATGCGCGGCTACTACGCAGCGTGGGCCGACCGCGAAGGCACGCGCGACGCCTATGCGGTCTCGCATGTGGGCTGGGGCCTGAACCCGCAGGCGCGCTGGGATGCCATGACCTTCTACGACAAGCGCGACTGCAACGGCACGGAGCTGCGCGCCTTTGCTGGCAACTTCCTCTATTCCACCGGCGCCAATGAGGTAGCAGGCCGCCACACGCTGGGCCACTTCGACCTGCCGCTGCGCAACTGCACGATCATGCTCGACGCTGTGAGCGAGGTGGACGCGGGCCGGCTCGCCGGCCCGGCAATGCCCGACGTGGCCCAGACAAACAACAAGGCTAGCGCATGAACGAAAACGTGAACCCTGGCATGACCCAGACCCATGCCAATGGCATGTCCACCATCGCACAGGGCACCGGCCCCGTGGCAGTGGTGATGCTGCATGGCATCGGCGGCGGCAAGGCCGCGTGGCCGGCGCAGCTCGATGCGCTGGCGCAGGCGGGCTATCGCGCGGTGGCCTGGGACATGCCCGGCTACGGCGACAGCGCCATGATCGAGCCGTACGATTTCGCCGGACTGGCGCAAGCCTTGCGGCCGGTGCTGCAGGCCGAGCGCGACGCCGGCCGGCGTGTCGTGCTGCTAGGCCACAGCATGGGCGGCATGGTCGCGCAGGAAGCCTACGCTGCCATGCCGGGACTGATCGACGGCATGGTGCTGTCCGGCACGTCGCCTGCATTCGGCAAGGCCGATGGCCAGTGGCAGCGCGATTTCGTCGCCGCGCGCACGGCGCCGCTCGATGCCGGCAAGACCATGGCGCAGATGGCGGGCGGGTTGGTGCGCGCCATGGTCGCGCCGCAGGCCGAGCCCGACGCGGTGGCGTTCGCCGCCAGCGTGATGGCGGCCGTGCCGCCCGGCACCTATCGCGCCGCCCTGCAGGCGCTGGTGCGTTTCGACCGGCGCGAAGTGCTGGCGCGCATCACGGTGCCGGTGCTGGCGCTGTCCGGCGAGCACGACGCCAACGCGGCGCCCGCCGTGATGGAACGCATGGCGCAGAAGATCGCCGGCGCCGAGTACCTGTGCCAGCCCGCGGTGGGCCACCTGGCTTGCATGGAGCGCCCGGCGGATTTCAATGCCGCCGTGCTCGGCTTCCTGGGGCGGCATTTCCCGCTGCACTGAATCCACAAAAACATCGAGGCATCGCCACGCGTGTGGCCGATGCCCGGGAGACACCAACATGCCACTGGATTTCATCCCCGCCGTCGGCAGCGCCGATTTCACCGAGGCGCAAGAGCGCCTGCTGACGCTCGCCAACCGGCTCGGCCGCGAGCGCTTTGCCCCGCGCGCGGCGCAGTGGGACCGCGAGGCCAGCTTCCCCTTTGCCAACTACGATGATCTGCGCGAGGCCGGCCTCCTGGCCTTGTGCGTGCCGCGCGAGTTCGGTGGCGAGGGCGCTGACTTCGCCACGTACTGCATGGTGGGCGCGGAGATCGGCCGCTTCTGCGGCGCCACCGCGCTGACCTACAACATGCATATCTGCTCCACCATGTGGACCGGCATGCTGTCCGACGGCATCGCCATGACGCCTGAGCAGCGCGCCGAGCACGAAGCCCGGCGCGAACTGCATTTCGCGCGGGTGGTCAGGGACGGCGCGATCTACGCCCAGCCCTTCTCGGAGGGCTCGGCCGCCGCCGCCGGGCGCGCGCCGTTCGGCACCAGCGCACGCAAGGTGGAAGGCGGCTGGGTGCTCAACGGCCGCAAGATCTTTGCCTCGCTGTCGGGCGCGGCGGATTACTACGGGATCCTCTGCACGGAGGAGTGCGCGGACCATTCGCCCGATATGCGCGACACGCTCTACATCGCGGTGCCGGGCAATGCAGACGGCCTCACCGTGACCGGCGAGTGGGACCCGATGGGCATGCGTGGCACGGTGTCGCGCACGCTGCTGCTCAAGGATGTGTTCGTCGCCGACCAGGAGCAACTGATGCCACGCGGCGTGTACTACAAGGCCGCACAGACCTGGCCGGCGATGTTCTTCACGCTCTCGCCGACCTATCTCGGCGTGGCGCAGGCCGCGTACGACTTCACCGTGCAGTACCTGCGCGGCGAAGTGCCGGGCCAGCCGCCGGTGAAGCGCCGCATGTATCCCACCAAGCAGATCGCGGTGGCGCAGATGCGCATCCAGCTGGAGAACATGCGCTCGATCTTCTGGCGCGTGATTCATGAAGCCTGCGCCAGTCCGTCCAAGGATGCGCGCATGCGCCTGTACGCCGCGCACTACAGCGTGATGGAAGGCGCCAACGATATCGCCCGGCTGGCGATCCGCACCTGCGGCGGGCAGTCCATGCTCAAGGACCTGCCGCTGGAGCGGCTCTATCGCGATTCGCGCTGCGGCGCGCTGATGCTGCCCTGGACCGCCGAGCTGATCCTGGACCGCATGGGCCGCGAGACCCTTTACGAGTCGGGCGAGCGCGACGAATGAGCGAGCGCGCCAACCGGCTGTTCACCGGCACGCCGGAGCCGGGCGCGCTGCTGCGCACGCTGCATGCGCATGCCAGCGCCGCACCGCTGCGCCCGGCGCTGCATAGCCTCGGCTACACCATCGGCTACGGCAAGCTGTGGCGCCGCGTGGAACGCGTCTGCGCGCATCTGGCCGGCACCTGGGGCGTGCAGCCGGGTGACCGCGTGGCCACGCTGTGCCTGAACCACGATCTGCAGCTCGCCATGCTGTTTGCGTGCGCAAGGCTAGGGGCCATCTTCGTGCCGCTGAACTTTCGGCTGGCGGTGCCGGAGCTGAGCGCCATTGCCGCGCATGCAGGCATTCGCGTGCTGTTCCACGATGCGCCGCATGCGCAGGCCGCGGCGGCGGTGGCAGCCGCCTTGCCGGAGCGCGCCGCGCAGGCGCCGATCGATAGCCTGATCGACCGGCCGGCGCCGCTGGACACGCCCCTGCCACGGCCATCGCAGCCGCCCGACGAGGCGCCGCTGCTGCTGGTCTACACCTCTGGCTCCACCGGCCATCCCAAGGGCGCGCTGCATACGCAGGCCGGCTTGCTGGCCAACGCGCGCGCGAGCTGGTGGGCACATGGCATGACGCGGGACGACCATATCCTGTCCGTGCTGCCGTTGTTCCATGTGGGCGGCCTGTGCATCCAGACGCTGCCGGCATTGCTGGCCGGGGCGCAGGTGACGCTGCACCAGCGCTTCGCTCCGCAGGGCTGGCTTGACGCATGCGCGCAGACGCGGGCCACGTTGTCGCTGATGGTGCCGGCCACGCTGCGCGCCGTGCTGGAGCATCCCGGCTGGCCAAGCGCGGATCTCACTTCGCTGCGCGGCGTGATGGCTGGCTCCTCGCCCATTCCCCGCGCGTACATCGATGCCTTCCACGCGCGCGGCATTCCGCTGGGGCAGGTCTACGGCGCCACCGAGACCGGCCCGGTATCGGTCGTGCTGCGCCTGGACCAGGCCATGGCGCGGCCTGGCTATGCCGGCTGGCCCCAGCCTGAGGTGCAAGTACGCCTGGCCGATGCGCAAGGCTTGGAGGTGGCCGACGGCGAAGTGGGAGAGCTCTGGCTCGCGGGTGCCAACCTGATGCGGGGCTACTGGCGGCAGCCGGACCATGCGGATTTCCGCGATGGCTGGTTCCGCTCGGGCGACCTTGCGCATCGCAATGCCGATGGCTGTATCGAAGTGGTCGGCCGCAGCAAGGACATGATCATCTCGGGCGGGGAGAACATCTATCCGGCCGAGATCGAGAACGCGCTGCTGGGCTTGCCCGGGGTGCTGGATTGCGCGGTGGTGGGGCTGCCAGACGCGCGCTGGGGCGAGGTGCCGGTTGCCGTCGTGGTCCCTGCCTCTGGCGCGGATCGTGCCGCGTTCGCGCCAGAGGCGCTGCGTGAAACGCTGGCGCTGTCGATTGCGCGGTTCAAGCTGCCGCAGCGGGTTGTGCTGGTGGAGAGCCTGCCCAAAAGCGCGCTTGGCAAGGTGCTCAAGCCCCAGTTGCGGGCGATGTTGGCGGCGTCGTTGAGCTAGCGTGCTGCCGGCCATCTCCCTGCGCGGCATCCTGCCGGCCCTGCAGAGCCTCGGCCAGGAACGCCACGAACGCGCCCACCTTCCGTTGCAGGTGCCGGTGGCTGGCATAGAGCGCGTAGATGCTCCGGCCGGCCAGCGCATGCTCCGGCAGTACCCTGACCAGCTCGCCACGCGCAAGCAACGGCAGCGCAATAAACGAGGGCAGCGCGCCGATGCCCAGCCCGGCCAGCAGCATATCGCTGAGCAGCAGGCTGTTGTTGGCCGAGAAGCGCGCCGGTACCTCGATGCTGGTGGTGCCTTGCGGCCCCTCCAGGTGCCAGCTGCCGGGATAGTCGGCCAGCTGGTAGGCCAGGCAGTCGTGGCCGCGCAGGTCCTCGACGGTGCACGGCGTGCCGCGCGCCGCCAGGTAGGCGGGGGCGGCGCAGATGGTTTGCTCTACCTCACCCAGCCGCCGTGCGATGAGGGACGAGTCCGTCAATGCCGAGCGGATGCGCAGCGAGACGTCGAAGCCCTCCGACACCACGTCCAGCAAACGGTCGTCCAGGGTCAGTTCCACCTGCACCTGCGGGTAGCGCGCCATGAAGCTCACCAGCAAGGGCGAAAGCACCTTTAGCCCGAACGACAGCGGCGCGTTCACGCGCAGGCGGCCGCTGATCTCGTCCGTGCCGGCGGCTGTTGCGCGTTCCAGCGCATCCAGCTCGTCGAGCAGGCGGCAGCATTCGGCAAAGTAGGCGCGGCCGGTTTCCGACAGGCGCATGCGGCGCGTGGTGCGCTGGATCAGCAGCGCGCCCAGGCGTGCCTCCAGCTGGCGCACCTGCTTGCTGACCGCGGCGGTCGACTGCCCGAGATCGGCGGCAGCCTGGCTGAAGCTATCGCGTTCCACCACGCGCCGGAAGGTGCGCATCGCCGCGAGCAGATCCATATATTTTCCTGTCAGTTGAATATGTTTGTCCGAATTCGCAGATTATCTACCAGCGAATGCCTAATAGGATGGCAGCATGCCTTCCACGTTGCTGTGGAAAGCGCCAATCCAGTCAGGAGTCCACCATGTTCCAGCGCCTTACCCCTACCGCCGGCACCACGCGCCGCCTGGCCGCCTTTTCCATGCCGCTGCTGTTCGCGCTGCTGAGCGCTGCCGCCGGCGCAGCACCCCAGGTGGGCGTCAGCCCCTGGGGTCCCAAGGATGAGATCGGCCGCCTCAACCTCATTACCCCAGCCTCGCGCGCGGCCATCATGGCGCGGGTTTCCGGCACGCAGGCCTACGACCTGGCGGTGGACTATTTCATCGGCATGCCGAGCTGGCAGGCCGCCGGCGATCCGCCGTACCAGATGTGGATGACCCATACCCCGCACGGCAACCTGGTGGCCGACTCCATGCAGGTGGGCGAGGCGATGAACCGGCATGTCAGCTACAGCGGCTCGGCGGTCTCCATGTACGCGCACATGGGCACTCATATCGATGCGCTGAACCACTTCGGCCTGAACGGCAAGATCTGGAACGGATACGCCGCCGCCGAGCACCTGGGCGATCGCGGCTGGAAAGTGACCGGCGCGGAGAAGCTGCCGCCGATCGTCGCCCGCGGCGTGCTGATCGACGTGGCCGCGGCCAAGGGGCTGGACATGCTGCCCGACAACTACCGCGTGACCCGGCAGGACCTGCGTGAGGCGCTGGACAAGCAGGGCGTGGCGCTGCAGCAGGGCGACGTGGTGCTGATCCGCACCGGGCGCATGCAGCACTATGAAAACGCCCAGGCCTATATGGCCAACCCGCCGGGCCTGGGCCTGGATGCGGCCAGGTTCCTGGTCGAGGAAGGGGGCGCCATGGTGGTGGGGGCCGATAACCTGAGCTTCGAGGCGTTCCCGGCGGAGGTGCCCGACAATTACATCCCCGTACACACCTATCTGTTGGCGCAGCAGGGCGCACCGATCATCGAACTGGTGAACCTGGAGGCCTTGTCGCGAGACCGCGTCTATCAGTTCGCCTTTATTGGCGCCTCATTGAAGTTCCGCGGGGCCGACGCAGCACCGATCCGGCCGGTCGCCTTGCCGATCCGCTAGCCGGAGCGGCTGCGCTGCGCGGCGGCCTCGACAGACTCTGGCGGCGGGACGGGTGCCGAACGAGTATGCTACCTATTGTCACGAGCCGGAGAGATCAAGATGGACAACGAGCATGAGGTAGCCACGCTGGGTGGCGGTTGTTTTTGGTGCCTGGAAGCGGTGTACCAGCAAGTCAAGGGCGTACGGGCCGTGGAGTCGGGCTATACCGGCGGCCACGTGAACCATCCGACTTACGAGCAGGTGTGCGGCGGCGACACCGGGCACGCCGAAGTGGTGCGCGTGACCTTCGATCCCACGGTGATCAAGTTCCGCGAGATCCTCGAGATCTTCTTTGCCATCCACGATCCCACCACCCTCAACCGGCAGGGCAACGATGTCGGCACGCAGTATCGCTCGGTGATCTTCACCAACACGGAGCCGCAGCGCGCCATGGCCGAGTATGTGATGCGAGAGGTGGCGGAGCACAAGCTCTACGATGCGCCGCTGGTGACGCAGGTCGAGCCCACGCAACCTTACTGGCGCGCGGAGGAAAGCCATCAGAACTACTTCCAGAACCACCCGAACCAGGGCTATTGCTCGTTCGTGATTTCACCCAAGCTGGCCAAGTTCCGGCAGAAGTTCGCGCATCACCTGAATCGTTGACGCGCCGGGCCTGCGCTCAGCTCGCTTCCAACTGCTCGGCAATGGCCTCGGCCAGCCGTACGCAAGTCAACGGCGCGGAGCCTTCCGCCTTGTTGCTGACGATCACGTAGGCGGGCTGGCCCGCGCGCAGCGTGCGTACCACCTGCTCGGCGATCACCGCGCGGGTATGCGGGTCTTCGTCGATCAGCCGGTCAAACGGCGCGTAGCGGGATTCGGCCTGCTCGTAGGCAAAGCCCGCATGCAGCATCCACCGCAGCACCAGGGGGCCTGGTGCACCCCCATCCATCAATGCCTGTGCCGGCAATTGTCGTTCGGCCGGCGGCATGCGTTCGCGCGCGGACAGGCAGAAGCGCACGCCGCGTGCGCGCAGCAGCTTGATGAAGCGCGGCGTGAGCAAGGCGGCATCGCGCAGTTCCACCGCGTAGCGGGCATCGGGCGTGGTGGCGGCGTCGAGCGGTGGCAAGGCGCCGAGGAAGGCGTCGAGCCTCGACAGGAAACCGGCGCTATCGGCGGCCATCGCGCCTAGCGGGGAGAGCTGGAACAGCAGCGGCCCGCATTTGGCGCCAAGGCCCGCAGTGGCAGGCGCGACGAAGTCGCGCGCGGCGATCTCGGCATCGAGGAAGCTGGCGTTGGCCAGCCGGCCGGCGCCTTCGGAGGTGCGCAGCCACGGATCGCACACGCTGGCGGGCGCCTTGACCAGGAAGCGGAAATGCGCCGGCACCTGGGCGGCGTAGGCAACGTAGTCGGCAAGCGGGATCGGCGCGTAGAACCCGCGATCGATGCCGGCGGCGCGCAGCAAGGGATGCTGCGAATAGGCGGCCAGGCCTTTGCGCGAGAGCAGGCTGTCGGTGTACTCGCCCTGGTAGACCAGCCCGTTCCAGCCGCCATAGGACCATGACGATGTGCCGAGATGCAGGCCGGCCGGCAGGCGTTGCGCCAGCGCGAGCAGGGCGGGGTCCGGGGGCGGCGCTAGTACGGTCTTGCCGCGCGACGGCTTGGTGGCAGCGGCTTCGGTCGGGGTGGCTCCGGCAAGCGGTGCGGCATTGCCGGCAGCGGCCACCCCTGGCGGCTCCAGCAAGCCGCCGAACAGGTCTTCAGTCAAGCCGATTTTCAGTCAAGCGATTTGTCGTAGATGTAGCGGCGCGACCAGGGCAAGCTCTGCGACGAGAGGCCGGCCTTGTGGCAAACCACCTGGTAGATCGACATCTGGTCGGTATCGAAGGCATGGCCGCAGCCTGCCAGGTAGACGCGCCAGATGCGGTATTTCTTTTCGCCCACCATGGCGCGGATGGTATCACCCTGCGCTTCGAAGTTGTCCGCCCAATGCTGCAGCGTGCGCCGGTAGTGACCGCGCATCAGCTCCACATCGGTGGCCTCCAGGCCGCCGCGTTGCAGGCTGTTGAGCACCATGCCGATGTGCGGCAGCTCGCCCTGTGGGAACACGTATCGATCCATGAACTCGGAGCCGTCCATGGGCGTGGCGCCGCTGTCGGGGTCCGGCGATGTGATGCCGTGGTTCATGGCAAAGCCATCATCGGCCAGCAGCTCGCGCATGCGGCCGAAATAGGCGGCGAGGTTGTTCTTGCCGACGTGCTCGAACATGCCGACGCTGGTGATGCGGTCGAAGGTGCCGGCGGTGTCGCGGTAATCCTGCAGGCGGATCTCGATGCGGTCGGACAGGCCCGCCTGCCTGACGCGTTCCGTCGCCAGGTCGAACTGGTTCTGCGACAGCGTGATGCCGACGCAGCGCGCGCCGAACTTCTGCGCCGCACGGATCACCAGCGCGCCCCAGCCGCAGCCGATGTCGAGCAAGGTCTGTCCGGGCTGCAGCCGGATCTTGGTCAGGATGTGGTCGATCTTCTTGCGCTGGGCCGTGGCAAGGTCTTCATTGCCATGCTCGAAGTAGGCGCAGGAGTACACCATGCCCGGGTCCAGCCAGAGCCGGTAGAACTCGTTGGATACGTCGTAGTGATACTGGATCGAGGCCTTGTCCGCTGCCTTGGTGTGGGCGAAATGCTGGGCCACGCGTGCCAGTGCGCCGCCGGCTTGCGCGCTGGCGGCAGCCGAGAAGCGGTAAGCCACGGCGATGATATCGCTGAGCTTGCCGTCCAGGTCGATCTTCTCCTGGACATAGGCCTCGCCGAGGTTGTCCAGGCTAGGCGTGAGCAACAGGGGCAGGGCGCCCGCCTCGCGTACGGTCAGGGTCACCGCTGGCTGCTCGAAACGGCCGAGCGGATACTCGTTGCCGTTCCATAGCCGCAACCTCACGGGGAGATTGGCCCGGTCGCGCAGGTCGGCGATCCAGTGGTCCAGTTGCTTGTCCAGTGCTTGCTTGAAAAACATGCGGCCTCCCTCCTGATGGTTGCGGCACACTCCTCGAACTACAGCACAGGGCAGGCGGGGCCTGCTCCTGATCGCCGCTTCCTCGCAAGACTGGAAAGCGACCCTGACTTACTTTACGACAATTCCTAATATTGTGCAGTGCGCGACCTCGGCGGCCGGCGGCACCGCGCTCACGGTACTCAGGGCGACAGGCGCACGATCTGCCAGCTGCCATCCGGCGCCAGGCGGTAGGCGATCCGGTCGTGCAGGCGCGACGGGCGTCCCTGCCAGAACTCGATGCGGGTCGGCACCAGCCGGTAGCCGCCCCAGTGCGCCGGGCGCGGCGGGTTATCGCCGAACTTGGCGCGGAAATCCGCTTCGCGCTGCTCCAGCACCGTGCGGTCCGCTACCTCGCGGCTCTGCTCCGAGGCCCACGCCCCGAGGCGCGAGCCCAGCGGGCGCGACGCATAGTAAGCATCGCTCTCGCTATCGGTCACTTTTTCAACGTGTCCTTCCACGCGTATCTGGCGCTCCAGCTGCACCCAGTGGAACAGCAGCGCCGCGCGCGGGTTGGCGGCAAGGTCCAGGCCCTTGCGGCTTTCATAGTTGGTGAAAAACGTAAAGCCCTGGGCGTCCATGCCCTTGAGCAGCACGATGCGTGCAGAGGGCTGGCCGTCGGCGTCGACGGTGGCCAGCGTCATGGCATTGGGTTCCGGGAGCTTGGCGTGGATGGCTTCATCGAACCAGCGCTGGAACTGGCTGATGGGATCGGACGCCACATCGGATTCGGACAGCGATCCGAGTACGTAGGTGCGGCGGAGGTCGGCGAGTTGGGTCATGTCGGATCAGGTATCGAGTCAGCAGGCCGCGCGCGGGGCAAGCATGCATGGCGCCGGCGGCCTGTCTGATTTGAGTATAGCGAAAGCGCAGCAGACCGCATTTGCGCGCACGCAACTCATGCGCGATGCCGTGGGCGCCTCAGGCCGGCGGCTGGGGCAGCTTGCGGGCCTGGCCGCGCGAGTAATAGCCAGCCACGCCCATTGCCCCTGCCATCGACAGGAAAATCGGCAGCATGCCAAGCGCCGTGCCGACCACGCCAAAGGTCAGCGGCCACACCACCTGGCTGGTATTGAGCACGGCCGAGCGCAATCCCAGCGCCTCGCCGGCGCGCCCGGTGGGCGAAGCCGTGTGCAGGATGTTCATGACATTGGGCTGGGCGCTGCCGAGCGCCAGGCCTAGCAGGAACGCCAGGCAGCACATCAGCCAGAATTCGGTCACGAAGGGGTAGAGCAGGTAGGCCACCGCCCCGACCAGCAGCGCGACCCGGATCACCTTCCACTCCGAGAGCCGGCGCGAGACCAGCGGCATCGCCACGCGGATGGCGAAGGTGGCAATGGCGAAGGCGCCCAGCACCCAGCCGATCGACGACGGCGAGAGTCCAACCCGGGTGCCCTGGATGGGAATGAGGAAGGCGTGCAGGTCCCAGGCCGCGGACAGGACCGCGCTGGCGATAAAGACCGCGCGCAGTTCCGGGTGGGCAAGCAAGCCAAGGGTGGAGTTGCGGGTGCCGTCCACGATCGCGCTGCGCGCCGCCCGCCCGCCCTGCGCCGGCAGCCGCCCGCGCACGAAATGCAGGCCGATCAGCCCGGCCGCGGCCACCGCCACCAGCACGAAGAAAGCAGGCCGGTAGCCAGCGTGTTCGATCACATAGCCCATCACCACCGGGCCCAGCGTGCCGGAGAACGACAATCCCAGCGCGTGCAGCGTGTAGTTGCGCAGCCGCGTGCCATCGGTGGAAATCTGTCCGATCAGCAGTTGCATGGCGACCTGCACCAGCATGAAGCCGACGCCGATCAGCGCGCAGGAAAGATAGAGCGCTGCGATGCCAGGCCACACCGCCGGCAACAGCGTGCCCGCGACCACCATCAGCGAGCCCGCGGTCATCGGCTTGCGCGGCCCGATCTCGTCGATGCGCTTGCCCGCATGGATCGCCAGCAGCATCGGCAGCAGCGCATAGAGCGACATCAGGATGCCGAGCGTGACGGTCGAGGCTTTGAGCGAGAGGGCGAACAGCGAAACCACCACGCGGCTGGCATTGAAGGCTACGTGATTGCACACCGTTAGCGCGATCAGGCAGCTGATCGGCGGGACGGTGGCGTGTAGCGGCGTCATGCAGGGGCGGGGGCTGGAAGGGAAAATCGGGAAAAACAAGTGCGGCCGAGACCGCACCCTGAGAAGGACGCCAGCCTCGAAATGCATCGGAGCCGGACATCCGCTTCATGCCACGTATTGAAAACTTCGTTGTAAATGGCCGTTTAATTATGCGATCGAACGTGGGCGATACACAACGATGGCTTGCGTTGCAATGCACCAAAGTGTTGCGAAATTGCGTCGTCGAAAGGATGGGTGTCGCAAACAAGCAACGTCGCAGGTTGCTGCCGGGCTGGCGCGGTGGCGTTCAGCCGTCTTTTCAGCCGCCCTGATAGAGCGAGTTGCCCGGCGCCGGCCGCTCGGGTGTGACGGGGCGCGACGGTTCAGCGGGCTTGACCGGCGCCGCGGCCGCAGGCGCGGATTGCGCGTCGGGCGACGGTGCGGGGCCGGCCGCCTGGTTGGTCTTGCCGGTCTTCGGGTCGCGGTAGGTCTGCCCGGGCGGCGGGGCGGTCGGGCGCGTGCGAATCTCCGCCAGCAGCTTGCCGCACTGGCTGTCGGGGGAAGTGGAGAGATCGATCAAGGGCAGGACTGCCGTGGCCACCGGCGCTGCCAGCGCCAGTGCCACCACGCCGCCGGTGCGCAATGCCAGCACGCCGATGTCCGGGCTGACCGAGGGTTTTTTCAGCGTGCCGCCTACATAAAGCGGCGAGCGCAGCGAGAAGATGCGCAGGCCCTTGGAATCCGGCCGCACGGTGAGCGCAAGCCGCTCGCTGGCAAGGTCGATGGCGCCGCTGGTGTCGATCACGGCGTCGTGCGTATCGATGACGAAGACGCGCGAGCGCGCCACGCCGTTGGTGAAGCTGAAGTCGCTGACGCCGCAATTGATCTGCACCGGCTTGTCGCCGAACAGCTTGGAGATCACCACGCTGCCCACGTTCAGGCCCATCGCCTCGAGCAGGAACTTGCTGACCGTGCCGTTTTCCACCAGCAGCTTGGCTTCGCCATTGGACGAGCCTAGCAAGGCCGCCACCGAGTTGCCGGTGGCGCTCAGCTTGGCACTGCCGTTGACCTCGCCGACGCTGGCGCGCATCGTCTCGAATTTCGGGAACAGCTGCTTGAGCTTGAGGTGGCGCGCCTTCATGTCGATGGTGGCCGCCAGCGGCTCGCGCTTGCCATTGAGCTGCAGGGAAGACGTCAGGTTGCCGCCGGCCACGCCAAAATTCAGCGGGTCCAGCGTCAGCACGCCATCCTCGAGCTTGAGATGGGTGGCGAGGTCGGTGATCGGCAAGTCGACGGTACGGATGATGCGCTTGCCGGTGAACTTCACGTCGGCGTCGATGCTGTCCCAGCGCTCGGTGCGGAACGGCGCCACCGGCAGCGCCTTGTCGGCGGGCTGGCGCACTGTGCTGTCGGGGGCCGCCTGCCCGGGCTTGGCGTTCGCACCAATCAGCGGGGCCAGGTCCTCGAAGCGCAGCTGGTTCGATTCCAGTTCGCCCGACAGCATGGGGCGCGGCTGGCGCTGCGTGTAGGTGAGCGAGCCGTTCAGGTCGCTGCCGCCGACGCGCCCGGAAAACTTGTCGTAGCGGTACACGGACGCGCCCTTGCGCAATGTGGCAACGAGCCGGCCACGGGTCTCGTAGGGCGGGGTGCTCGGCAGCACGATGCCGGTCAGTGCGTACAGCTTGGCCATACTGTCGCCCGACAGCTGCAGGTGCATGTCGAGCGCGCCCAGGTGGGCGGGGTTGGTCAGCGTGCCTTCCACGACCGCGCGGGTATTGCCCACCCGCACATCGGCCTGCAGGGGGAAGGGATCCTGGGTGTCGCGCAGGCTCAACACCGTGCCGGCCTTGCCGGTGGCGTTGATGGTGGCCTGGTTGTAGCGTCCCGTGGCCTTCCAGCGGATGCCATAGCGCTGGCCGGCGTTGCCGGCGGCGCCTGTGCCGCCGGGCTGGCCGGCCGCGCTGGCCGGGCCCGATGCGCCCGCGCCGGCCGCGCCGGATGCCGGCGGCGCGATCAGGGCGCCGTCGCGGGTCTTGTCATAGAGGGCGGCGTCGCCGATGGTGTCCAGGCGCGCCTGCAGCTCAATCTTCATTGCCTGGTCGTTCAGCGCCAGGTCCCCGCGCGCCAGCGCGATCTCGCCGATGTCGAGCCGCCACTGCGAGGGCGGTTTGCCCGCGGGCGTGGCGAAGGTCCAGTTGTTGCGCTGGTCGGCCAGCCGCTCCAGCCAGACCGCGGGGCTGTCGACGGTGATGGTGGGGATCGAGATCTGGTGGGCGAGCAGGGGTAGCGGGCGCAGCACGAAGATCAGCTCGCGCACGGTGGCAAAGTTGGCCTCGTGTGCCCATTCCGGGTTGCCGACGGTGATATCCCGCGCCGAAAGGCGCGGCCAGGGAACCCAGGTGTGCCAGCCGGTCTCGCCCTTGGCGCTGCGCCAGGTCAGGGTGAGGTCGCCGTTCACGGCGAAAGGCCGGCCGATGGCGTCGGTGACCCGCTGGTTCAGCCACGGCTTGAGCCGGTTCCAGTCGAAGCTCAGAATGATCACGACCAGCGCCGCGATGAGCACCAGCGGCGTCAGTACACTCCAGAGAACAGCCTTGCGGCGCAGGGGCATGGGATCGGTTTCCTGATTGGCGCCGGCAGCCGCGAGCTCTCTGCGAGACAATGCGGCGGTCGAACCACTGCTGTAGGTATTGTATAGTTGCGCGCCCCGTTTCCCTGTCGGCGCTTGGCTGACAAGGTGCGGCAACGCGCGCTTTTGCCCCGCAGTGTCCTCCAATTCAGCCAGCTTCGAGCGTAGAAATGAGCAACCTCGTCCCCGCAACTTCCACCCAGCCGGAACCGGAGCTGGCGCAACTGCCGCCGGCCCTTACCCACGAGAGCCCGGAGGATGACGACTACCACCGGCGCTTCGGTGGCGTGGCGCGCCTGTATGGCGCGGCGGGCCTGGCGCGGCTGGAGGCGGCCAGCGTTTGCGTGGTCGGCATCGGCGGGGTGGGCAGCTGGGCGGCCGAGGCGCTGGCGCGCAATGCGGTCGGCCGTGTCACGCTGATCGATCTCGACCATATCGCGGTATCCAACACCAACCGCCAGATCCACGCGCTGGGCGATGCCTATGGCCGCGCCAAGGTGCAGGCCATGGCGGAGCGCATGGTGCAGATCAACCCGCGCTGCCGGGTGACGGAGGTGGACGATTTCGTGACCCCGGAGAACCTGGTCGAACTGCTCGACGGGCACGACTACATCATCGATGCGATCGACTCGGTCAAGGTCAAGATCGCCATGCTGGGCTGGGCGCGCCGCGTAGGCCGGCGCATCATCACCTGCGGCGGCGCCGGCGGCCAGCTTGACCCGACCCGCATCCGCGTGGTCGATTTTTCCCGCACCGTGCAGGATCCGCTGCTGGCCAAGGTGCGCTCCACCCTGCGCAAGGACTGGGGCTGGCCGCGCAACCCCAAGCGCAAGTTCGGCATCGACGCGGTCTTCTCCGACGAGCCGCTGCGCTATCCGGAGCCCGAGCAGCAGTCCTGCGAGATCGACGAGGCCCCGGAAGCCGCGCCAGGCGCGTCGACCGAGCCGCCGGCCGGCCCGCAGGGGCTGGCCTGCGCCGGCTTTGGCTCGTCGGTGGCGGTCACCGCGGTGTTCGGGATGGTGGCGGCGTCAAGCGTGCTGGCCGCGCTCACGGCGCCGGACGCCATCCCCACACCGGAATGAGCGCCCGGGCACATCGCTATCGCTACGCCGCGAGCGTGGCGAGCAGGGCGTCCACAGCGGCGTCGTTCGGCGCCGTATTGTCGAAGTAGGTCAGTTCTGGGTGCTGCGCCGGCTCGGGCATGAAGCGCCGGGTGCGGTAGTCGTCCCAGTGCGCCAGCTTGTAGGCATCGTTGGGATTGGCGCGCTTGACGATGCGCGCGCGGGCCTCGTCTTCCGGCAGGTGCACCCACAGGGTGCGCACGATGGTGCCGGCGGACACGCGCAGCCATTCGGGATCGTGCAGCAGGTGGTCGCGCACCTCGCGCGATAGCGGGCCCACCACGATCACGCTGATGCCCAGGGCGAGGTTTTCCCGCGCGGTGTCCAGCAGGCCATGGTATTCGGCATTGCGCAGGTGCTTGAGGTAGGTCGGGCTGTCGCGGTCGTTCGGGTCGCCGGTCAGCGCGCCCATTGCCGCGGCGCTGTAGCCGCCATAGAGCGTGTCCTTGTCGAGCAGGCAGAACGGCTCGCCGGTGGCCTGCATCAGCGGGCCGATCAGGCGGTGGGCCAGGGTGGTCTTGCCGGTGCCGGCATGGCCGCAGAAGAAGAGCAGTCGGGGCATGTGGGAAGCCAGGGATCAGCCTGGTGCAATGAAAGAGCCAGCCTTGAGCATACCCTGCGAGCGCCGGCAGCCCTGGCGGCGCCCCGCTTTGTTCTGGATCAGGCCGCGCCGCCGCGGATTCGGTATCCTTGCGGTTTGCCTGATTTTGTCCCCCCGATATGACCGATTCCTCTTCTCCGAGTACCGCCACACTGGCCCCCGACCTGCTGTTGGGCGAGCCGGTCACCGATGCGACCCACGCCGAGTTCGTACAGTTGCTGGACGCCGCCACGCGCGCCGACGACGCTGGCTTCCTGGCGGCCCTGGATGAATGGATCGACCATACCCGCCATCATTTCGGCCAGGAGCAAGCGTGGATGGAGGCGATGGCCTTCGGTCCGCAGCATTGCCATCGCGGCGAGCACGAGCAGGTGCTGGCGGTGGCCGGCGCGGTGCGCGACAAGGTGGCCGAGGGCGACCTGGCGCTGGGCCGGCGGCTCTTGTCGGAGCTGCCCGGCTGGTTCGACCAGCACGTGAAGTCGATGGACGCGATGATGGTCAACCACATGCGCGAAAACGGCTTCAGCCTGATCGAGGCGCCGGCGGAGCAGGCGGCCTAGATGGCGTCGGCGGCAGCCCGGTCCAGCACGACAAAGTGCTTGCGCACCGGCTCGATCACCTCGAACAGGCCGGTGAAGCCGGCCGGGATCACGCAGGCGTCGCCGGGGCCGAACTCACGGGCGTTGCCCGCGTCGTCGCTGATACGCAGGCGGCCGCTGATGATATGGAAGAACTCCTCCTTGCCGGCCGGAAACGCAATGCGCCACGCGCCCGGCTCGCAGGCCCAGATGCCGCAATCGAAGTCGCCCTGGCTGGCGCTGTAGTGCGTCCAGGTGGTGCGGTCCGGGTTGCCGGCGACCAGCCGGTCGGGGCGCGGACGGTCGTGGCTGGGCAGCGGTTCGTGGTCGGTCTGGAAGTCGATCAGGCGGGGCGGGGAGGCAGTCACGGCGGAACGGGGAGTTGGCTGGGCGGATAAAACGGCGGGCCTGGCCCGCCGCATGCATCCGCCAGTTTAATTGAGCGCCGAGGCCAGCAGCCGGCGATAGCGCGACACCACGTCGGGCTGATCGCTCATCAGCTTGAATACCGACAGCATGGCCGTGCGGCCAATATCATCCTCGAAGGTGCGGTCCGTGCGTGCGATGGCCAGCAGTTGCTCCAGCGCCGGCTCATATTGCCGGTGCGCGATCAGCGCGCGCGCCAGGTCCAGCCGCGCCTGCAGGTCGCCGGGCGCTTCGGCGATGCGGGCCGCCAGGGTGGCCGCGTCCGGCAGGTCCGACGCACCGCGCATGGCTTCGATCCGGGTGCACAGCGCTGCGTAGCCGTCCTCCTCGGCCGCATTCGGGGACAGCATGCCGAACTCCGACTGGGCCTGGTCCAGTGCGTCTTCGTCCAGCAGGAAGCCGATGTATTCGAGGCGAGCCGCGTCAAAGCCGGGGTCGAACGCCAGCGCCGCCTGGAACGCCGATCTGGCCGCCTCGCGGTCGCCCGCGGCGGCGGCGTCGCGGGCAGCGCGCAGTGCCACCTTGCCCGGGTCGGGCATCACGCGGGCAATAAACTCGCGCAGCCCGGATTCCGGCAGCACGCCGGTGAACTGGTCCACCGCCTGGCCGTCGGCAAACGCCACCACGTGGGGAATGCTGCGCACGCCGAAATGCGAGGCCAGCTCCTGGTTCTCATCCACGTTCACCTTGGTCAGCCGCCATTTGCCGGCCGCCTCGCCCTCAAGCTTTTCCAGCATCGGCCCCAAGGTGCGGCAAGGGCCGCACCACGGCGCCCAGAAATCCACCAGCACCGGGATATGGCGCGACGTCTCGATCACGTCGGCGTCAAAATTCTGCAGGGTTACGTCGCTCATGGCTTGGCCTCGGAGTGTGGGACGCCCGCGCGAAAGGCTCCGCCCGGGCAATGACGTCATGCGCCTTATATAGGGGCTGTCCCGCCGAATGCAACCTTGGCAATGCGGCATCGAAGCCGGCGCAGGCAAGAGCACAGGCACAGGCAAGGGTAAGGATGGATTGAAAAAAGAACGGTCGTTCGGTTATATTGCTTGGCGGATTGCCAGCTTCACCAGATTCATTCCTCGCCTCGCATTCCAAGATTAGGTCGGATAGACCGCATAGGAGACCTTTATGCAGACCCCCCAGCCCGCGCGCCCGCATTTCCAGTTCTGGCCCAAGCGCATGCCTACCGAGATCGTGTTGCCGGAGACCTCGCTCTGGTACAACCTGGTGGTCTCCGCCCATCGCTACGCCGACAAGGCTGCCATCCGCTATTTCGGCAACGCCATCACCTTCCGGGCGCTGGAAGCCCAGGCCAGCGCCATGGCGGGCTGGCTGCAGCAAAAGGCCGGCGTGAAGAAGGGCGACCGGGTGCTGCTGTATATGCAGAACTGCCCGCAATTCATCATTGCGTACTACGCGATCCTGCGCGCGGATGCCGTGGTCGTGCCGGTCAACCCGATGAACCGGGCCGAGGAATTCAAGCACTACATCACCGACGCGCAGGCCAGCGTGGCGATCTGCAGCGCGGATCTGGCCATGGGCGCCGAGCAAGCCAACAACGAGCTGCCGCCCGAGCAGCGCCTGCAGCACCTATTGGTCACGCAATACAGCGACGCGCTGCCGGTCAGCTACGAGAACCCCGAAGACGCCCCCGGTGCCTGGCTGACCGCGCAGCATCCGCTGCCGGCCGGCGCAACCCCGTGGGCCGAGGCGCTGGCCGCGCAACTGGTGCCTGGCCCGCATACCGCGGGCCCGGACGATATGGCTGTGATGCCATACACCTCGGGCACCACCGGCTTTCCCAAGGGCTGCATCCACACCCACCGTTCCGTCATGCACAACGTGATCGGTGGCGGCACCTGGAGCGGCAGCGGCGCGGAATCGACGATCCTGGCGGTGCTGCCGCTGTTCCACGTGACCGGCATGCAGTACGGCATGAACGGCCCGATCTACAGCGGCGCCACCGTGGTGATGCTGCCGCGCTGGGACCGGGAAGTCGCGGGCCGGCTGATCTCGCGCTTCCAGGTCACGCACTGGACCAACATCCCGACCATGGTGATCGATTTCCTGGGCAGCCCGAACCTGGACCAGTTCGACCTGTCGAGCCTGCGCTATATCGGCGGCGGCGGCGCGGCCATGCCGCAGGCGGTGGCGGAGCGTCTGAAGCAGCAGTTCGGCCTCAACTACATCGAAGGCTATGGCTTGTCCGAAACCATGGCGCCGACCCACAGCAATCCGGGCGACCGGCCCAAGCTGCAGTGCCTGGGCGTGCCCACCTTCAATACCGACGCACGCGTGATCGACACGGTCACGCTCAAGGAAGTGGCGGTCAACGAGATCGGCGAGATCATCGTGTGCGGCCCGCAGGTGTTCAAGGGCTACTGGGGCAAGCCGGATGCCACGCGCGATGCCTTCATCGAGTTCGATGGCAAGACCTTCTTCCGCACCGGCGACCTGGGCCGCATGGACGAAGAGGGCTACTACTTCATCACCGACCGGCTCAAGCGCATGATCAATGCGTCGGGGTTCAAGGTGTGGCCCGCCGAGGTGGAGAACCTGCTGTACAAGCATCCCGACGTGCAGGAAGCGTGCATCATCGGCACGCGCGATGCGTATCGCGGCGAAACCGTCAAGGCGGTGGTGGTGCTCAAGACGCATGCCAAGGGCAAGACCACGCCCGAGCAAATCATCGAGTGGGCCAAGGAAAACATGGCGGCCTACAAGTACCCGCGCGTGGTGGAGTTTGTCGACGCGCTGCCCAAGTCGGGCACGGGCAAGGTGATGTGGCGCGCGCTGCAGGAAAGCGAGAACGCGCGCAGCGCGGAGTCGAAGCCGGCGGCGGCATGAACGGCCTGAGCGGCCTGGCCGGGTAGCGTCGCAACAGCGGGACGCGCGCGGGCACATCCGTGCCCGCGTCAGTGCCCGCGCACGCGCACCAGCATCTTCACCATGGTCTTGTAGCTGCGCTCGCGCGCGTGCCGGGTCGGGGTGGTGCCATCCCGGTCGGCGAGGTTGGCGTCCGCGCCCGCGTCCAGCAGCAACTGCACGGTGTCTTCATACCGCGCGCTGCCATCGCCCATGACGATGGTCTCCAGCAAAGCGGTCCAGCCCTGGCGGTTGATATGGTCGACCGCCACGCCGGCTTTCAACAAGACCTTTACCACTTCGGTATTGCCATGCTCGCACGCGGCGATCAGGGCGGTGTTGTCGTAGCTGTCCGTGCTGTTGATGTCGGCGCCATGCGCCAGCGCCAGCTGCACCAGCTCAAGCTGCCCGGTGGACGCGGCCAGCAGGAATGGGCTGTTGGATTCCATGTCCTTGCGGTTGACATCGGCGCCTGCCGCCACCAGCGCCTTGGCGACCTCGGCGTGGCGGCTGTAGACCGCCACCAGCAAGGCGCTGCGGCCACGTTCGTCGGCGGCCTGGGCGGAAGCGCCGGAAGCCAGCAAGCGCTTGACCAGCTCGAGGTCTCCCAGCGTTGCCGCGGCAAGCAGATTGCGGTCGAGTCCGCCAACGCTATCGTGCGCAGGCGCGGCGGAGCCGGCGGCGCCTTGCCCGTGCGAGCGCGGCGAAGACTGGGCCGGGCCGCTGCCGGCAGGGCGCGCGGCCAGCGTCGACCCACCGGGGCCGGCCAGCAACGCGCCGCCCATCAGCAATCCGGTCAGCCCCAGCACTTCGGCAAGCACCAGTCGGCGGGGGCGGGCAGCAGGGCGTGGCATGCTGGTCGCTCCTGGGTCAGGCGGTTTCGCTGACAGCCTGTGCGGCCGTGGCATCCGTATCCTGCAGCCGGCGCCAGAGCCGTCCCAGGTAGGGATCGTCGACCCCGTTGGTGGCCAGCCCGAGCAGCGTTTGCTGCAGGTATTCGCGGGCCGGGCCATACAGGCCGCAGGCGTGTCGCAGGCAGGCGACCACGCGGTCGTCCGGCAGGCGCCCGGCATAGGCCTCGTGCTGACGGTTCATCACGAAGGCCAGCGCGCGCTGCGGCGGGCTGCCGGCCATCTTCACGTTCAGCCAGCGCGGATGGTAGGCGCCGGTCAGCATCTCGCGGCGCCACAGCAGGCGGAATTCCTGCTCGATCATGTGATGGGGGATGCGGAAGACGACGCCGTGGCACGAACCGCCGCGGTCCAGCGCGAGCACCAGGCCCGGGTCGTCCCAGGTGCCGCGGTTGATGCGCGAGTACAGGTAGAAGCCGCGGTGGTAGCCATGCACGCTAGCCAGCTGGCGATCCGTGTGAATCACCATCGGGTTCCAGATCAGCGAGCCATAGCCGAACAGCAGGACATCGCCGGCCAGCCCGGGCGTATCCGGCCGCTGGTCCAGCGTAGCGCGCAGGGAACGTTCGAAAGCTTCTTCGGGAAGTAGCGAGGAAGCCACAGGCGTGCTGCAAAGAGAAGCACGCAGCCGATCTGTTTCGAGATCTTGTCGGGTGATGGCCATGATGCAAGCATAATCCAAAGCTGCGCGGCAGGCGGCATGGAAACCACATGGCGCGCAGAAATGTCTGTAAGGTCCGGCAGGTTGTGTGCGACTGACAACGGTCAGGCAGCCTTCGGAGGTCCAGCATGCACACCCATCTCGAACAATCGGCGCAGGCCGCTGCCAACATGTACCGGGATGCCGGGCCGCGCAATCCCTCCCGGCAATCCTGCAAGCCCGGGTCCTGGCCGCTGCGCTGGGCGCCGGTGCTGATACTCGCCGCGCTGGCCGGCCCGGTGCGCGCGGCGGCCGGCGCCGTGCCGGCCGCGTGCCTGCATGACAGCCCGCCCCAGCGGCTCGCGCTGATCGAGCTCTACACCTCGGAGGGCTGCAACAGCTGCCCGCCGGCCGATCGCTGGCTTGGCACGCAGGCCGCTCGGCTGCCGGCTTCACAGGCTCTGGCGCTGGCGCTGCACGTTGACTACTGGGACAGCTTGGGCTGGCGCGACCGCTTTGCCAGCCCGGTGTTTACCGCGCGCCAGCGCATGCTGGCGAGCGCCGTCGGCAGTCATACGGTATATACGCCCGAGGTGTTTGTCGGCGCGCGCGAGCAGCGCCGCTGGCAAGACGCAGGCGAGGTCGCGGCGCGCGTCGCCGAGATCAATGCGCAAGCGCCCGGCGCATCGCTCCGGCTAGGCTGGCAGGCGCTCCGGGCCGCACAGGTGCAGGTCGCGCTGAATGTGACGCCCGCAGCCCGCTCCGGGCCATTGCAGGCCTATGCCGCGCTGGTCGAGGACGGGCTGGTGTCGGCGGTGAAGGCTGGCGAGAACCAGGGTGCCACCTTGCATCACGAGCGGGTGGTGCGGCTATGGCTGGGCCCCTTCGCCGTGCCGCCCGAGGGGCTGGCCTGGTCGGGCAGCGTGCCGTTGCCGGCCGGGGCCGACCCGAGCAAGCTGGCCTGGGTAGCCTTCGCGCAGCAGCCCGGCGCCGAAGTGGCGCAGGCCGTGCTGGCGCCGCGCTGCGAGTTACCTGGGTGACGCTGGGGCTAACGTCGCGGACTGACACTATCTGCGGGGCAAGGTGGCGGTATCGCCTGCTATGTCTTTACAATGGCGCATCAACCAGGAGAACAGGCTATGGCGCGCACGCTCACGGTAGTTTTCGGTACCGGCAAGGAATTTGGCTTCACCATTGGCGACGCAGAGTTGGCGGCGGTCACCGAGGATGCTGGCTGGCGCTGGTTCGACCGCGAATACGCCGAGCTCGATTGCCAGGCCTCCAGTCCGGTAGGCAAGGTGCTGGTGATCGACAAGATCCTCAGCGTGGCCAAGTTCTCCGGCGAGCAGCGCTTTAGCGGCGATGCCGCGTGGGCCCAGGACTACGCCCGCCATGCCGCCCGCCTGCTGGACCGCGACAAGGTGCGCGTCGACGTGGGCAACGCCGCGATCAGCTTCTGATCGCGGCCTGGCCGCAGCGCAATGCAAAGAGGGGCGCCCGTGGGCGCCCCTCTTTTTTGCCCCATCCGCGCAAGGTGCGGGACGGGATGTCGCTGGCCGCCGCTGGCGGGCGGCAGCCAGGCGATCAGACTGCCAGCAGTTCCACTTCGAACAGCAGCGTGGCGTTCGGCGGAATCACGCCGCCCGCGCCGCGCGCGCCGTAGCCCAGCTCGGCCGGGATCACCAGGCGGCGGGTGCCGCCAACCTTCATGCCTTGCACGCCTTCATCCCAGCCGCGGATGACGTGGCCGGCGCCCAGCGGGAACACGAAGGGGTCGTTGCGGTCCTTGCTCGAGTCGAACTTGCGGCCGGCTTGTTCGTTCTCGTAGAGCCAGCCGGTGTAATGCACCGTGACATGCTTGCCTGCCGTGGCTTCGGCGCCTTCGCCGGTGACGGTGTCTTCAAATTGCAGGCCGGAGGGAGTGGTATTCATGGATGGCTTCCTTGTGCTGTATCAGCGAGGGTCACGGGTTCGGTGAGGCTGGCGGCAAGCCGGCCGCACCGGGCGGATTGGTGAAACGGGAACGGCTCAGCCCGCTGGCTGTTGCAGGACTTCGAGCGTGATGCGGACGTTGTGGTCGTCGTCGCTGACCCAGATCTCGCTATCCTGGATCGTGACCGACAGCCGCATGGCGCGCTGCGCCAGGGCGGCAAGTGCTTCCACCGCCTCGGCCGGCACATTGTAAATGGTCACGTTGCGCAGCTTGCCCGCCTTGCCGGCCATGCCCTTCCACCATTCACGCGCGCTTGCACCATTGTAGGTGAACACGGTGACGCGATCGGCACGGGCCGCGGCGCGCTTCAGGCGCGATTCGTCCGGCTGGCCCAGCTCGATCCAGTGCGCGATGTCGCCGGTCAGGGTCTTTTCCCACAGGTCCGGCTCGTCGGGCTCGTCCAGACCGCGGGTGAAGGCCAGGGTTTCGCTGGCTTCGCAGGCAAAGGCCAGCAGCCGCACCATCATGCGCGCGTCGTTTTCCGACGGGTGCTTGGCAATGGTCAGGGCGTGGCTGCCGTAATAGGGCCGATCCATGTCGGATACGGACAGTTCGGCCTTGAAGATGGTGGATTTAAGAGCCATGAAGGAAGCGGGCGCGGCAAAGGCTGCGAGAAGCGAAAGGCCGCATCATACGTGAATCGGGCGCGGCGATCTCGCGCTGGCCTCTCAGGGGGCCACGGCGCGCAGTGTGATTGCGCTCAGCCTGTCGGCAAAGCCGGGCTGGTTTTGCCAGGCCTCGCCCAGCAAGTGGCCGGTATCCGGCAGGTCGACTATCTCCACGCGTTCGGCCAGGGTTGCGCGCCGGGCAAGCGTATCGGCAATGCCCGGCGGGATGACTGCGTCGTTGGCGCCGCGTACCAGCGTCAGGCGGCCGCGGAATTGGGTAATGAGATCGAAGGCGAGCGAGGCGCGCCAACTGCCGGGGGTGCGCAGCACGGCCGTAAAGGCCGGACCGAAGGGGAGCTCGAACGCGGCCGGGTCATAGGCGGCACCCACCAGCGTCAGCAGCCGTCCGATGTGGTTGCCCGGATCGGCGGCCAGCCGCACGGCGATTTCCCCGCTCATGCTGATGCCGATCACGGCTCTGGGGGCGGTGCCATCCAGGTGGGCTAGCGCCGCCTTGGCCTCGCGCAGGCGCTTGGCCAGCGAGTTGGGCGTGCGCGCCGAGCTCTCGCCGTGGCCGGAAAAATCGATGGCGACACTGCCCACGCCGTGCGCGGCGAGCGCCTGGCGCAATGCCAGCCAGCGCGCACTGTGGCTGGTGCCGGCGCCGTGCAGCAGCAGGCAGCTCGCGCCGTTGCCGGGGTCGATGCGGTCGGCGGCCAGCGTTTCGGCGCCGGCCTCGATGTCAAAGCGCAGGGGCGTGCTCATGGATGGCCTGGCGGCGGCTCAGCGGGATTTTCGGTAATCGCTCAGGTAGTAGCGCAGCAGGGCCGACGCCAGCGTCAGGCAAAGAAAAGCGATGGCAATCACCATGGCGTGGCCGGCGGGACTGTCGATCTGCCCCGACAGGGCCAGGCTGGCCAGCCAGCTGCCCACCGGCAGGATCATCAGCGGCACCAGCAGCGCGCGGCGGCCATAGGTGCGCAAAGCCCACGCCGGAAAATTGCGCAGGAAGGCCATCGGGATGCTGCAGATCAGGCAAGCGCCCGCGGCGGCCAGCGAGGCGGCCACCACATCCCCAACTTGAATCGTGATCATTATTTTCGGGTTCCCCGTTCAGGCGGAGGCCGGAAACGGGCCGGCCGGAAAATGCAAACCGCTGATTCTACAGAAGAATTCGAATTTTCAGGTGTCGCCGGGCCGACATGCGTGGCGATGCCGGACGCGTTCGTGGCGTAGCTGTCACTCCAGCGCCGGCAGCGCCGGCGTGGCCTCCACCGACATGGTCAGAACCACGGTATCGCCCACTTCCGGCAGGAAGCGCGTCATGCCAAAGGCGCTGCGCGACAGCACGGCGCGGAAGTCTCCGCCGCACACATGGCGCTTGATGCCGAACAGGGAGATCTCGCCGCAGCTGAAGCGCTCGGCTTCCAGCCGCAGCGGCTGCGTGACGCCGTGCAGGGTCAGCTCGCCTTCCACGGCCACCAGCCGGTCGCCGTCCCGCACGAATCGATTCGCGCGCAGCCGGACCACGGGGAAACTCTGGGCATCGAGGAACTGGGCCGAGCGCAGGATGCCGTCCAGCGTGCGGTTGCCGGAATCGACCGAGTCGGCATCGACCGTGAAGTCGATCGCGCCGCTGCCGCTGGCTTCGTCATAGCTGATGCGGCCATCGATCTTGCCAAAGCGCCCGCGTACCGAGGTCCGCTCGAAGTGGCTGGCGGCGAAGTACACCGTGGTGTGCGTCGGGTCCACCGTGAAGTTGACGGGCTCCGCCCGCGCCGTGCCGGACAGGCCCGGCGCCAGCAGGCAGAGCGCGCAAATGACAGCCGTCGAAAGCCGCATGATGCGTGGCCTCAGTGCACGAACACCGGCAACAGGAAGATACCGATCACCGACAGGAAACTGATGGTCCAGCACAGCGTGCGCAAGGTGGCGCGATCGGCCAGGTAGCACACGGTGTACAGGACGCGCGCGGCGATGAAGACCAGCGCCAGCTCGTCGATGCGGGCGCCCGGCGCTTGCAGGTGCGTGGCGCACAGCACGGCCGCGGCGAAGAAGGGGAAGGCCTCGAAGTGATTGCGGTGGGCCATGTCGGCGCGCCGCGCCCGTCCGGCCTGCTTTTCCAGCCAGCCGCGCGGGTCGTGATTGTCGTAGGCGCTTCCGCTCGCCTTGGCAATGCCCACCGTCGCAACGGGCAGGATCCCTGTCAGCAGCACACACCAGAATGCGATCGGCATTGTTATTTCCTTTGCTTGGAGGAAAACGCCCGGCGACCGGACTGGCCGGCCGCCGGGCGTGCTTGCGAACGGGTCGGCCTCAGACCGCCACCACGCGGATTTTCACGCCGGCCACGCTGACGACCTGGCCGGCGCGGATCTTGGCGGTCTTGCGCGATTCCACCGCGCCGTCGACCGAGACTTCGCCGGCCGCCACCAGCGCCTTGCCGGCGCCGCCGCTGTCGCACACGCCCGCCACCTTGAGCAGGTCGTTCAGGGCGATATGCTCGCCCTCCAGCGGGAAGGTTACGGTTTGCATGGGCTTACTTCCCCCAGCTGTCGCGCAGCCCGACAATGCGGTTGAACACCGGCTTGCCGGGCTTCGAATCCACGCGGTCGGCCACGAAATAACCCTGGCGCTCGAACTGGAAGCGATCCTCCGGAGCGGCTTGTGCCAGGCCGGGTTCCAGGTAGGCGGTGACGATCTTCTTGGAGTCCGGGTTCAGCGCGTCGAGGAAGTTCTTGCCGCCAGCGTCCGGGTTCGGGTCGTTGAAGAGGCGGTCGTACAGCCGCACTTCGGCTTCATACGCATGCGCCGCGCTGACCCAATGGATATTGCCCTTGACCTTGACGCTGTCCGCGCCAGGCGTGCCGCTCCTGGTCTCGGGCAGGTAGTTGGCATGCACGGCGATGACCTTGCCGTCGGCGTCGCGGTCCACGCCCGTGCACTCGATCACGTAGCCGTGGCGCAGGCGTACCTTGCTGCCCGGGGTGCCGTCCTTGGGCGCGAACAGGCGGAAGTAGCCCTTGGGCGGCGCTTCGCTGAAGTCGTCGCGCTCGATCCACAGCTCGCGCGTCAGCGGGAAGACGCGCATGCCCAGCTCCGGCTTTTTCGGATGCACGGGCGCGGTGCAGTCTTCGCTCTGGCCTTCGGGGTAGTTGTCGAGGATCAGCTTGAGCGGATCCAGCACGGCCGCGCCGCGCGCGGCGCGCGCATCGAGGTCGTCGCGCACGGCGCCTTCCAGCGTGCTCATGTCGATCCAGCTATCGGACTTGGCCACGCCGATGCGGTCGCAGAACAACTGGATCGATTCCGGCGTAAAGCCGCGGCGGCGCACGCCCACGATGGTGGGCATGCGCGGATCGTCCCAGCCATCCACGCGGTTTTCGTTCACCAGTTGGAGCAGGCGGCGCTTGCTGGTGATGGCGTAGGTCAGGTTCAGGCGGGCGAATTCATACTGGTGCGGCAGCGGCTCGCTGAACACGCCGCATTCGCGCAGCTGGGCCAGCACCCAGTCGTACAGCGGGCGGTTGTTCTCGAACTCCAGCGTGCACAGCGAATGCGTGATGTTTTCCAGCGCGTCCGAGATGCAGTGGGTGAAGTCGTACATCGGGTAGATGCACCACTTGTCGCCCGTGCGGTGGTGATGCGCGTGGCGGATCCGGTAGATCACCGGGTCGCGCATCACGATGTTCGGCGCGTTCATGTCGATCTTGGCGCGCAGGACGTGCTCGCCGTCGGCGTACTTGTCGTCGCGCATGTCGCGGAACAGCTGCAGGTTTTCCTCGACGCTGCGGTCGCGGAACGGCGAGGGCGTGCCCGCGCGGGAGAAGTCGCCGCGGTTGGCGGCGATCTGCTCGGCGCTCTGGCTGTCCACGTAGGCAACGCCGCGCTCGATCAGCTTTTCGGCGAAGGCGTAGAGCTGGTCGAAGTAGTCGCTGGCGTAATACAGGTGGGGCTGCTTGCTGCCGTCCTTGGCCGTGCTGTCCCAGCTAAAGCCGAGCCAGTGCACCGCGTCGATGATGGAGTCGACGTATTCGGTGTCTTCCTTGACCGGGTTGGTGTCATCGAAGCGCAGGTGGCAGCGGCCACCGAAATCGCGCGCCATGCCGAAGTTCACGCAGATGCTCTTGGCATGGCCGATATGCAGGTAGCCGTTGGGCTCCGGCGGGAAGCGGGTGATGACGGGGGGCAACGGCTCGCCCTGGGCATCCTGGCGCCCGGCGTAGGTGCCGGCGGTGAGGTCCTGGTCGATGATGCTGCGCAGGAAATTGGATGCGGCGGGCGTGCTGTCGTTGGCTTTGGGGTCGTTGCTCATGGTGGCGCCGGTGGGCGGTTAAGTCAGGAGGCGGAGCGGCGGCCGGAATTTGGCGCGCAGCCTGCCGCGCTGCTCGATTGCATGGCGGAATGCCGGATCGGGTGATTTTACCGTGCCGGGGACCAGAGTCGTGCAAACTGCGCGCGCGGGGGCAAAAACAGCTGGCGCGGCCTAGGATGGAGAGAGCGCACCCGCCCTGTGGAGCCTTGCCGCCATGCCGACGCCAACCCCGACCTCCAGCCTTTCCGATCCCGCCCGCCCAACCCCGTTCGAGGCCGTAGCCGGGCTCTGGCAGGCCGCCGGGCTGCCGGCCGCCGCCCTGGACCGGCTGCAGCTCAGCGGCACCGATCCGGCGCTGCCGTCGTCGTTTGCGGTGGGCGTGGCCGCCCAGGCCAGCCTGGGCGCGTCGGCGCTGGCGGCCGCCATGCTGTGGCAGCAGCGCAGCCGGCGCTGGCAGGATGTGGCTGTCGACATGCGCCACGCCGTGGCCGAGTTCCGCAGCGAGCGCTACCTGCGCGTGGGCGGCGAGCCGGCGCCGGAGTTCCGCGACAAGCTCTCCGGGCTGTATCGCTGCGGCGACGGCCGCTGGGTGCGCGTGCATGCCAATTTTCCGCATCACCGGGACGGCGTGCTGCGCATCCTGGGCTGCGCGCACGATCTCGCCGCGGTGCGCTCGGCCTTGCAGAAATGGGACGCCGAGGCGTTCGAGGCCACCGCTTCCGAGGCCGGCCTGGTCGTGGCCGCCCTGCGCAGCTTCGACGAATGGGACCGCCATCCCCAGGGGCAGGCGTTGCAAGCGTTGCCGCCGCTCACCATCGAGCGCATCGGGCAAGCGCCGCCGCAGCCGCTTGCGGCGCTCCCCGTAGCCGGTGCGCGCCCCCTTTCCGGCGTGCGCGTGCTCGACTTCACCCGCGTCATCGCCGGGCCGGTAGCAGCGCGCGCGCTGGCCGTGCATGGCGCCGATGTGCTGCAGGTGAGCGCCGCCCACCTCCCCAGCATCGCCCCGCTGGTGATCGACACCGGGCGCGGCAAGCGCGCCTGCCAGCTCGACCTGCGCGACCCCGACGACAAGCGCGCCCTGCACAAGCTGCTGCATGGCGCCGACGTGCTGGTGCAGGGCTATCGCCCGCAGGGGCTGGCGGAGCTGGGCGTGGGGCCCGAGGCGGTGGCCCGCGCGCGCCCGGGCATCGTCTATGTGACGTTAAGCGCCTACGGCCATGTGGGGCCGTGGGCGGCCAAGCGCGGCTTCGATTCGCTGGTGCAGACCGCAAGCGGCTTCAACCACGCGGAAGCGCTCGCGGCTGGCAGCGAGGAGCCGCTGCCGCTGCCGGCGCAAGTGCTGGATCATGCCGCCGGCTACCTGCTGGCGCTTGGCGCCATGGCTGGCCTGCATCGCCGCGCGGCCGAGGGCGGCAGCTGGCATGTGCGGGTGTCGCTGGCGCAGGTTGGCCAGTGGCTGCGCGGCCTGGGCCGGGTGGAAGGCGGATTGCAGGCGCCGGACCAGCGCTTCGAGGATGTGCAAGATCTGCTGGTGACGTTGCCGTCTGGTTTTGGCGAGTTGCGCGCGGTGTCGCATGCGGGGCGCCTGTCCGAGACGCCCGCGCACTGGGCGCTGCCATCCGTGCCGCTGGGCACGCACGCGCCGGAGTGGCTGCCGCGCGCCTGAGCGGCGCGGGCTGGGTTTGAAGCCGGCTTCAGGCGCCCGTCATGCGCGCCATCCACTGCGCCATGTCGCGCTCGATCGGGCTGCCTTCCTGCTGGGCCGCGAGAATGCGGGCGCGGTCGCCCGCCGGGCGGTTCTGGCTGAGCTTGAACTTGGCTTCGATGCGCGTCGGCACGATGCGCAGGCCCACGATCGCCCCCAGCATCTTCTGCTGGAAATCCTCCGGCAGCTCACGCCATTGCGCGGCATAGGCCGGCTCGTTCTGCGCGATCAGCCGCTTGAGCAGCGCATCCTTGGCGTCGGCGTCATGGAGAGTGGCGATCTCGGCGTACACGTGCACGGCGACGTAGTTCCAGGTCGGTACCGACAGCTTTTGCTCGTACAGCGCGGGCGACACATAGCCGTGCGGCCCCTGGAACACCAGCAGGGCGCTTGGCGCCTGCTCCAGCCAGCGCCAGTGCGGGTTGGCGCGCGCCATATGGCCTTCGATCTGCCAGGCGTCGCCGCCGCGCTGGGCTACCACCGGCAGGTGGGTGGCGAACGGCAGGCCATCGGCGTCGTTGCCGATCAGCGTGGCAAAGGGGTAGCGGCGCATGACCTCGTCGATGGCGTCGCTTTCGGTGCTGGCAAAGTGGGATGGCGTGTACATGGGATCAATACAGGGTTTGCTGCATCCGCGCGGGCTGCGACGCGTCGTAGGCGACACCGTCGAAGGGGGCCTGGCTCACGGCGGTGAGGATGGTGCCGTTGCTCGGCAGGCTGCTGCGCGCCACCTGCGTCTGCGGGTCCCATAGCTTGGAGCGCACCAGCGCGCGGGCGCATTGGAAGAACACCGACTGGATCGAGATCACCAGCACCGTGGCCGGCGCCTTGCCATCCACGATGCAGCGTGCGATCAGCGCCGGGTCCACCGAGACCTGGGCGGTGCCGGCCACGCGGATGGTCTCGTTCACGCCGGGGATCAGGAACAGCAAGCCCACGCGCGGGTCGGCAATGATGTTGCGCAGGCTGTCCAGGCGGTTGTTGCCCCGGCGATCCGGCAGCAGCAGGGTGCGCTCATCCAGCACCTGCACAAAGCCCGGCGCATCGCCGCGCGGCGAGCACTCGGCGTACTCGCCGCTCACCGTGGATAGCAGGCAGAGCGGCGCGGCTTCGACGAAGGCACGGTAGTGCGGGTGCAGATGGTCGACTTCCTTGGCGAGCGAGGCTTCGCCGGCTTCGGCGTAGTGGGCCTCCAGTTCGGCCAGCTTGGTCAGGGTATGCTGCGTGGTCATGGCGGTTGGCGCGTGTGGGGCGCGCGTTAGAGCGTTGGGAGGACCGGGCAGACGCTCACTGTAACGCAGTAGCGCCCGCTTTGTCGCGCCGGCCCGATCGGCTCCGCGTTACAGGTTGATGGTGCCCCGTCCCAGCTCGATCACGCGCCCGCCCACGCGGATCGCCCGATCCGCGGTGACCTCCAGACGCAGCGTGCACGGCCGGCCAACCGCCTCGCCTTGCGAGATCTGGTACGCGGCGGGCAGCGCGTGGCCGTTGGCAATCAGCCAGCCGCCCAGGTTGGCGCAGGCCGAGCCGGTGCCCGGATCCTCGGCCACGCCGCCGCCTTGCTTGGTGAAGAAATAGCGCGACACCACCTGGCCCGGCCGGGTCGGGTCGAAGGCGAAGACGTAGGCCGTCTTGCGGCCCAGGCTGCTTTGCGGCCAGGCGTCCAGGCGCGCGCCATCGGGCTGCGCGCGGCGCACGGCGTCTACGCTGTTGAGCGCCACCAGCAACTGGTCGGCGCCGGTGTCGACCCAGATCGGCGCAGCCAGCAGGTCGCTCTCGGCAAGCCCGAGCAGTGATGCCATCTGCGCGTCGGGCAGGCCGGCTGGCGCGGTCTTGGGCTCGCCGGCATGCGGCGCGGTGAACGTCCACACATCGCCCTGCGCGGTCACCGGCACCACGCCCGCCTTGAACTCCAGCGTGAGCGCGTCGCCGGTAGCGGCCAGTTCGCGTACCACATGCGCGGTGCCCAGCGTCGGATGGCCGGCGAAGGGCATCTCGTAGCCCGTCGTGAAAATCCGGACGTGCGCGCTGGCCTGTTCGGACGGCAGGATGAAGGTGGTCTCGGACAGGTTGAACTGCAGCGCCAGGGCCTGCATGGTGGCCGTGTCCAGCCCGCGCGCATCCTCGAACACGCACAGGGGATTGCCGCCGAAGGTGGATTCGGCGAAGACGTTAAGCAGGCGGTAAGCGTAGGTGGTCATGGCAGTTGTAGGGGAGGCAAAGACATCAGTGTAAGTCTCCTCGCTGCGTACACCATGCACACTCGCCGGGATGGCGGGCAGGCCAGTTGCTGACAGTTTGGGTTGGGTTGCTCCGTGGCGTTGGCCTGCTTGACGTCAGAAGGTCAAAAGCTCTCAAGAAACTAACCTGAAGACGGCACCTGTCATGCAGCCGTCCCCACGGGATTGATCTGGAAGCCCAGCGCGGCGGCGCGGCGTTTGAGGGC
>NZ_BAAILO010000302.1:0-260 GCF_054589115.1 Cupriavidus sp. 8B
ACCGGGCCGCCGGAGAGCACCGCGCGCTCATAGTCCAGCCCGCTCATCAGCACCTTGGCGCCCAGGTTCTCGCCGCCAAGGATGTTCTCCACCGGCACTTCCACGTCCTGGAACACCAGCTCCCCCGTGTGCGAGCCGCGCATGCCGAGCTTGTCCAGCTTCTGCGCCACCGAGAAGCCCTTCATGCCCTTCTCGACGATAAAGGCGGTCATGCCGCGCGCGCCAAGGTCCGGCTCGGTCTTGGCGTAGACCACCAGCAC
>NZ_BAAILO010000303.1:0-783 GCF_054589115.1 Cupriavidus sp. 8B
GGTTCTTCAGACTTTCCTGTGGGTAGGTAGTACGCTTTCGCGCATGGCTTGGTAAGGAGGTGTGCGATGGACAGCGTGGAACTGTACCGGCAGCTGCTTGGCGTGACTGCGCCATGGACGGTGGAGCGTGTCGACCTGGACGTGGCGCGGCAGCATGTCGAAGTGCATGTAGGGCACCTGGAGGGACAGCGGTTTTCGTGCCCCGAGTGCGGGAAGGAATTGGCGGTCTATGACCACCTGGGAGAACGGGTGTGGCGACACCTCGATAGCTGCCAGTTCCTGACGTATCTGCACGCGCGGCCTCCGCGAGTGTCGTGTCCGGAGCATGGCGTGAGGCAAGTGAGGATGCCGTGGGCGGAGGCTGGGAGTCGGTTTACGCATCTGTTTGAAGCGCTGGCCATCGACATATTGCTGGCAACGAATGTCAAGCGAGCCGCGGAGATCTTGCGCATTACGTGGGACGAAGCCTGGCACGTGATGGAAAGAGCTGTATTGAGGGGGCGGGCGGCGAAAGCCAACGAGATGCCCCGGCTGATGGGCGTGGATGAAAAGGCAATCGCCAAGGGACATCGCTATATGACGCTGGTGTGCGATCTGGAAGAAGCGACGGTGGAATACATCGGAGAAGAGCGCAAGCAGGCCAGCTTGGCCGCTTACTTCGAGGCCTTCCCGGTGGCGTATCGAGAGGCCATTGACGCTATCAGCCTGGACATGTGGCCGGCCTACATCAACGCCTGCCAGGCCAATGTGCCTGGTGCAGACGAGAAGATGGTCTTTGACCGC
>NZ_BAAILO010000304.1:0-311 GCF_054589115.1 Cupriavidus sp. 8B
AGCGCCGGCACAGTCGAACCTGGGCGTCCCAGGACCGGTCAACGATGGCCTTCGGGATGCCTTCGTGCCGGCGCTGAATCTCGGGGCTCACACGTGGCGGGTGCCGGTAACTCCAGGCGGCTTCGATTAGCAGCTTTCTTGCATAGCTATTGCCGTTCTTGGTGATGCTGCCCTGTCGCCGCTTCTCACCGGACGAGTGTTCGGCGGGCGTCACGCCGAGCCAGGCCATCAGTTGGCGCGGATGGACAAAGCGCGAGAGATCGCCCAATTCCGCAAGCATGCCCACCGCCGTGGTGAACTGCACGCCACGC
>NZ_BAAILO010000305.1:0-227 GCF_054589115.1 Cupriavidus sp. 8B
CAACTTGCCTTTGACGAATATCGACGTGCCATCGAGGATCGGCTCGCGCAATGCAGCCGTCTCGAAGCGGCCTTGCGCGAAGCCGTGGTCAGCTGGCGCTTCTATCCGGCCGTACTGGGCTTGCAGGCCATGCGTGGCGTGCAGTTCACCACGGCGGTGGGCATGCTTGCGGAATTGGGCGATCTCTCGCGCTTTGTCCATCCGCGCCAACTGATGGCCTGGCTCGG
>NZ_BAAILO010000306.1:0-222 GCF_054589115.1 Cupriavidus sp. 8B
GCGCCGCTCCAGTACCTCATAGATTGGGATCCAGTACACGCCGGTGGACTCGAGCGCGACCGTGTCCACGCCGCACGCCAGCAGCCAGTCGGCCAGTGCGTGCAGATCGTCGGTCATCGCGCCGACTTCGCGCACCGGCTCGCAGCCGGCTTGTTCGGCCAGATGCCGTGGCATCGCCACCCAGTGGCTCGACGCGCCCACGTCGATCCCTGCCGCATTGGG
>NZ_BAAILO010000307.1:0-325 GCF_054589115.1 Cupriavidus sp. 8B
CTTCTTTGTGTTCCGCCTGGACGCGCCTAGCCAGCCACCTATCTATCTGGTCTGCGGCATCGTCAAAGGCCGCCCCCGCGTGGGCTTCGATCAGGTCGTGCACGACGAGAAGACGCTCGCCCAGCTTGCGGCCGATTTCCCGACGAAGTGCGACGGGGACTTCAAGCTGGTGGGCAACGCGCCGGAGCTGATGGCATTGTTGCCGACCGACCGCCGGATCACGCACCTTCCTTTTGCGCTGGAAGCGTTGGCCGCGCAAGCCGGCGCGGGAGCACTGCTGAAGAAGCCCGGTGCATCTTCCCAGCGCAAGCGGTTGCTTTTGCTC
>NZ_BAAILO010000308.1:0-213 GCF_054589115.1 Cupriavidus sp. 8B
GCGAGCGACAGACGGCTTGAAATTCGTGGTGGTGGCTACCGGTGGGGGCCACCACGAAACCCTGGGCACTGGCAGCGTCGTGATGATCTAAACTGGTAACGGCACGAGGTCATTAGAACCCGGGGCCGTACGACGAAACCATTGGGGTCCCCAATGACGCCACGCCAGCCTCCTGCAAGGATCGCTTTCTTTTGGTTACTTTTCTTTACGAGT
>NZ_BAAILO010000309.1:0-9869 GCF_054589115.1 Cupriavidus sp. 8B
ACTCAACCCTCGGCTATGTCTCGCCTACCGCTTATGAGGCCAAGCCAACAGCAAAACAACCTATCAGCCTGTCCGAAAAAACTTGACCACTACAAACTTCAAGGTCAAAGGCAACTGCAGTTTCACCTCCCCTTCGGGGAGGCGACCTACTTTTTTGTCTTGCCAAAAAAGTAGGCAAAAAAGGCGCGCCGGATGGGGCGACACCCCCTCGGGCCCCATACGGCCTTGGCACACCTTGACGGCTCGCTTCGCATCGCGTTGGGGTGTGTCCCGCCCTTCGGGCGCTTCACACGGCCGCAATTGGTTGATCGGTTGATCTTGCCGCCGGTTGGCTCCCCTCTCCCGCGCAGCGGATGAGGGGTCGGGGGAGAGGGCGGGCGTTCGCCGAGACCGGGATCTCACACCGGCCCGCACCGCTTGCCGTCTGAAAACAAAAAAGCTAGCAACGGTCACCCGTCGCCAGCCTCCTTCACCCATTCAGGGCCGTGCTTACTTGCTATACACGTACACGCCACGCCCGGTCTTGCGGCCGAGATAGCCAGCCGCCACCATCTCGCGCATCAACATGGCCGGCCGATACTTCGGGTCGGCGAACTCGGTGTACAGCACTTCCATCACGGCCAGCATGGTGTCCAGCCCGATCATGTCCGCCAGCGCCAGCGGCCCGATCGGATGGTTGCAGCCCAGCTTCATGCCTTCGTCGATTTCTTCCGGCGACGCCAGGCCTTCGCCCAGTACGCAGAACGCCTCATTGATCATCGGGCAGAGAATCCGGTTCACCACGAAGCCCGGGTTGTTCTTTACGGTGATCGGGTACTTGCCGAGTGCCTTGGAGAGTTCTTCCACCAGCGCGTGCGTGGTGTCGCTGGTCTGCAGGCCGCGGATCAGTTCCACCAGGGCCATCATCGGCACCGGGTTGAAGAAGTGCATGCCGATGAAGTTGCCCGGGCGGCTGGTAACGGCAGCCAGCTTGGTGATCGAGATCGACGAGGTGTTGGACGCGACGATCACGTCGTCGCCGACGATGCTGTCGATCTGCTTGAGGATCTTGACCTTGAGGTCGAAGTTCTCGGTAGCGGCTTCGATCACGATGTCGGTGGCCTTGAGCGCGTCATAGGACGTGGAGCCCTTGATGCGCGCGAGTGCGGCTTGCTTGTCGGCTTCGCTGATCTTGTCTTTCTTGATCAGGCGATCCAGGCTGCTGCCGACGGTGGCGATGCCCTTGTTCACCGCTGCGTCGCTGATGTCCACCATCACCACGTCCAGGCCCACCACGGCGCACGCTTGCGCGATGCCGTTGCCCATGGTGCCGGCGCCTACGATGCCCACTGTCCTGATTCCCATCTTGTCTTCCTTGTTGCTGGTTGCTTGATTCTGGTGCGGTGTGTTGATCAGGCTTCGCGCAGCGCGGCGATGATGCGCTCGGCGTGCTGGCTGAGGATCTCCGGATCCTGCATGTCGGTGCCGTGGCCGCGCAGGGTGCGCTCGGCGTAGCGCGGCACGATATGGAAATGCACGTGCGGCACGGTCTGGCCGGCGGCGGCGCCGTTGAACTGGCCGATCGAGATGCCGTCCGGCGAGAAGGCGGCGCGCACCGCGCTAGCGACGCGCTTGGTGGTGCGGATGGCGGCTTCGGCACCGGCGTCGGACAGGTCGAACAGCTCGACGGCGGGTTCCTTGGTCACGACCAGGACGTGGCCATCCGACTGCGGCATGATGTCCATGAAGGCGACGGTGTCGGCGTCTTCATACACCTTGTTGCAAGGCAATTCGCCACGCAGGATGCGGGCGAAGATATTGTTGGGATCGTACACGGTACTCCTGATTGGTCTTGGTCTTGATCTTCGCTGGCAGCAAGGGAGGCGGCTGGCGCAAACAACAAGTTTAACGCAGGGGCCTCGCGCCAGACAGCCCCTGGCGGACGCATCACATATTGCGGCGGTACTGGCCTCCTACCTCGAACAGGGCATGCGTGACCTGCCCGAGCGAGCACACGCGCACCGCATCCATCAGCACCGCGAACACATTGTCGTTGTCGATCACGGCCTGGCGCAGCCGCTGCAGCATGGCCGGCGCGGCGTCCGCATGGCGGGCGTGGAAATCCGCCAGCCGCGCAAGTTGCCCCTGCTTCTCCTCTTCGCTGGAACGCGCCAGCTCGAGCGATTGCGGCGTTGGGTCGCCGTTGGGATTGCGGAAGGTATTGACGCCGATGATGGGCAGCGTGCCATCGTGCTTGCGCTGCTCGTAGTACAGCGACTCTTCCTGGATCTTGCCGCGCTGGTAGCCCGTCTCCATCGCGCCGAGCACGCCGCCACGCTCGGCGATGCGCTCGAACTCCTGCATCACCGCCTCTTCCACGAGGTCGGTCAGCTCGTCGATCAGGAAGCTGCCCTGGTTGGGGTTCTCGCACTTGGCCACGCCCCACTCGCGGTTGATGATGAGCTGGATCGCCAGCGCGCGGCGCACCGATTCGCCGGTGGGCGTGGTGATGGCTTCGTCGTAGGCGTTGGTGTGCAGCGAATTGCAGTTGTCGTAAATGGCGATCAGCGCCTGCAGCGTGGTGCGGATGTCGTTGAAATCGATCTCCTGCGCGTGCAGCGAGCGGCCGGAAGTCTGGACGTGGTACTTGAGCTTCTGGCTGCGCTCGTTGGCGCCGTATTTGTCGCGCAGCGTCACCGCCCAGATGCGGCGCGCCACGCGGCCCAGCACGCTGTACTCCGGGTCCATGCCGTTGGAGAAGAAGAACGACAGGTTGGGCGCGAAGTCGTCGATATGCATGCCGCGCGCCAGGTATGCCTCCACATAGGTGAAGCCATTGGACAACGTGAACGCCAGCTGCGAGATCGGGTTGGCTCCGGCCTCCGCGATGTGATAACCGGAGATCGACACCGAGTAGAAATTGCGCACCTGGTGATGGACAAAGTACGCCTGGATATCGCCCATCACCTTGAGCGAGAACTCGGTGGAGAAGATGCAGGTGTTCTGGCCCTGGTCCTCCTTGAGGATGTCGGCCTGCACCGTGCCGCGCACATTCTGCAGCACCCACGCGCGGATCTTGGCTTCCTCGTCGGCGGTGGGCTCGCGGTTGTTGTCGGCGCGGAACTTGTCGAGCTGCTGGTCGATGGCGGTGTTCATGAACATCGCCAGGATGGTGGGCGCGGGCCCGTTGATGGTCATCGACACCGAGGTCGACGGGCTGGTGAGATCAAAGCCGTCGTACAGCACCTTCATGTCGTCCAGCGTGGCGATCGACACGCCCGAGTTGCCGACCTTGCCGTAGATGTCCGGGCGCGTGTGCGGATCCTCGCCGTACAGCGTGACCGAGTCGAAGGCGGTGGACAGGCGCTTGGCATCCATGCCTTCGGAGACCAGCTTGAAGCGGCGATTGGTGCGAAAGGCATCGCCCTCGCCGGCGAACATGCGCGTGGGGTCTTCGTTCTCGCGCTTGAAGGCAAAGACGCCGGCGGTGTAGGGGAAGCTGCCGGGCACGTTCTCGCGCATCAGCCACTTGAGCACTTCGCCCTCGTCCTCGAAGCGCGGCAGCACCACCTTGCGCACCGTGGTGCCGGACAAGGTGGTGGTGGTGAGCGTGGTGCGGATTTCCTTGTCGCGGATCTTCACCACGTATTCGTCGCCGCTGTAGGCCTTGCGCATCTCCGGCCACATCGCCAGCAGCTTGCGCTCCTGCGCGCCCAGCGCGGCGTCGCGTTCGGTGGCGAGTGCCTGCAGCGCCTCGCCCTCGCCTTCCTGCCCGGAGGCGGCCAGCAGCATGCGCCGAGCCTCACGCAGTTGCTGGCGCTCGCGCGCCAGCCGGCTCTGCGTTTCCACGCGGCGGTGATAAGTGCGTACCGTGTCGGCAATCTCGGCCAGGTAGCGGTTGCGCGCCGGCGGCACGATCACGTTCTGGCCGGTGGAGATGCGCCCGTTCAGCTGCGGCAGCACGCCGGCCGGCGCATGCATGCCGCGCGCGCAAAGCGCCTCGCGCAAGCCCTGGTAGAGCATCGTCACGCCGTCGTCGTTGAAACGCGAGGCCTGGGTGCCGTACACCGGCATCTCCTCGGGCTTGGCGTGCCACTGCTCGCGGTTGCGCTGCACCTGCTTGGCCACGTCGCGCCAGGCGTCCTGCGCGCCCTTGCGGTCGAACTTGTTGATGGCGACGAAATCCGCGAAGTCCAGCATGTCGATTTTCTCGAGCTGGCTGGCGGCGCCGAACTCGGGCGTCATCACATAGAGCGACAAATCCACGTGCGGCACGATGGCGGCATCGCCCTGGCCGATGCCCGAAGTCTCCACCAGGATCAGGTCGAAGCCGCCCACCTTGCAGGCCGCCAGCACATCGGGCAACGCCTGCGAGATCTCAGAGCCGGCTTCGCGCGTGGCCATCGAGCGCATGAAGATGTTCGGATGGTTGATCGCGTTCATGCGGATGCGGTCGCCCAGCAGCGCGCCGCCGGACTTGCGGCGCGACGGGTCGATCGAGATCACCGCGATGGACAACGCATCGCGCTGGTCCAGCCGGATGCGGCGGATCAGCTCATCGGTCAGCGAGGACTTGCCCGCGCCGCCGGTGCCGGTGATGCCGAGCACGGGCGTCTTCATCTTGGCGGCCTCGGCGCGCAGTGCGTCGGCCAGCGCGGGAGCCGCCTTGCCGTTTTCCAGCGCCGTGATCAGTTGCGCAAGCGCGCGGCGGTCGCCGCCCTTCATCGCGTCGAGCGTGGTGGGCGCATAGCCCGCCAGATCGATATCGCAGCGCTGCACCATGTCGGCGATCATGCCCGCCAGGCCCAGGCGCTGGCCGTCTTCCGGGCTGAAGATCCGCGCCACGCCGTAGGCCTGCAACTCGCGGATCTCGTCCGGCACGATCACGCCGCCACCGCCGCCGAAGAGCTGGATATGCTCGCCGCCGCGCTGGCGCAGCAAGTCGACCATGTACTTGAAGTACTCGACGTGGCCGCCCTGGTAGCTGGAGATGGCAATGCCCTGCACGTCTTCCTGCAAGGCCGCGCTGACCACCTCTTCCACCGAGCGGTTATGCCCGAGATGGATCACCTCGCAGCCAGAGGACTGCAGGATGCGCCGCATGATGTTGATGGAAGCGTCATGGCCGTCGAACAGCGAGGCCGCGGTGACGAAGCGCACCTTGTTGACGGGTCCTTTCGGTCCCTGCGCCTGATGGGGAGCGCTGGGTTGAGCGCCCTTCTGCACATCGGAAAGATCGGTCATTTGTCTCCACCATGTTCGGTGTTCTGGCTGGTCGCATGACGTCCATGGCTACCGCTCTGCAGGCGGCTCGGATCGAACAGGCGAGCGGTCTGGCTGACGCTGGCGCAGCAGCTTGATTATATGACGTTTACGTTAACGGCAATCAAGCCACGGCGGCGCGGCCAGCCATGGGGAACATCCTCGCATAGTTGGCGGGACGATGTGGAGGGACTTGTTGAGGCGTCGCGGAAGACCGAGGCCGCGAGACGGCGTGTGAGAAAGCGCAAGACCGGACACTTGGCCACGCTTGCACCAGTACGGATGGCGCGGGATTGCCCGGCGCGGGACGAAACCAGCGTGCCCGGATGCTGGCCGGCAGCGCGGACACGCTCCGCGCCGGCCGGCTTGCGTCAGCTCAAAGACCGGGTTCCGGGCACTGGCCGGCACCGCTGCCACGGCGCTCGCCGAAGCGGCGCTTCAGCGCACCCGCCAGCCTGCCCAGCCAGCGCCACGACAGCGGTGCCGGCGTCTGGGCGAGCGTGAAGCGCGCGCCATCGCTTTCGCCGGACAGCCACACCCTGGCGCCGGCCGGCAGCGCAAAGACCGCTCCCGGCAGCAGCCAGATATCCGCAAGGTGGCCTTCCACCGTCAGCCACAGGCGGCCTTCGATCGCCTTCACGCTCTGCCCTTCGCGGGCGCGCCAACTCACCGGCCGGCCGGGTTCATCCAGTTCGAAGATCCTTAGTTCGCGCATTTCGCCACTCCTGTCAGCATTGCGGTGATGTCTCTCGTACCCACTGGCCCAGCCAGTGCAGGCACGCCTCCGCATGCCTTCCATTATTCACAGCGCCAACTACAATCCCATGAACAGTTGCGAACAGTTTGACATGAACTGTTCAGTAGTTTTTCCTGACACTTTGCCTGCGCCTGCGCGATGAAACTAACTCTCGTTCCCGCCACCGGCGTGCCCCTGACCGACCAGATCGTCAACGAGGTCAAGACCTGGATCAGCTCGCGCGAGGTGCGCCCCGGCGCCCGCCTGCCGTCGATCCGCCAGCTCGCGGCGGAGCATGGCATCAGCCGTTTCCCGGTAATCGAGGCCTATGACCGGCTGGTGTCGCAGGGCCTGCTGGATTCCCGCCACGGCTCGGGCTTCTTCGTCGCGGACAGCCCGCTGCTGGCGCGCGCCGCCAACGGCTGGTCGGACCCGCGGCTGGCGGAGGACCTGTCCGACCATATCCTGGAACAGTTCAACCATCCCAGCGCCACGCTCAAGCTGGCGGGCGGCTTCGTGCCAGAGACCTGGCGCGACGTCGAAGGGCTGACCCAGGCGATCCGCCAGGTCTCGCGCAACGACATCCTCAGCGTGATCCACTACGCCACGCCAATGGGCAGCCCGGAGCTGCGCCAGCATGTGCTGACGCGCGTGCGGCAGCTCGGCGTCGCAGCTGAGCTGCCGCAGGTGCTGATCACCACGGGCGCCAGCCAGGCGCTGGACCTGGTGGTGCGGCGCCTGCTCAAGCCGGGCGATACGGTGTTCGTGGAGGATCCCGGCTACTACAACCTGTTCGGCCTGCTGCGCTTGCACGGCGTACGCCTGGTGGGCGTGCCGCAAACCCGCAACGGCCCCGACCCGGACGCCGCCGAGGCGCTGCTGCGCGAGCACAAGCCCAAGCTGTTCTTCACCAACAGCGTGCTGCAGAACCCCACCGGCGCGACCCTGTCGCCGCCCGTGGCGTTCCGCCTGCTGGAGCTGGCGCGCCGTCACGGCTTCCGCTTTGTCGAGGACGATATCTTCTCGGACTTCCAGACCAACTTCACGGACCGGCTGGCCACGCTCGACCAGCTCGAGCATGTGATCTATATCGGCGGCTTCTCAAAGACGGTGTCGGCCTCGCTGCGGATCGGCTACCTGGTGGCCGACAAGGCGCTGATCAAGGAACTGGTGGATGTGAAAGTGCTGACTAGCGTGGCGGGCTCGCATTTCGCGGAAGCCGTGACGGCGGCGCTGCTGGAGCGCGGCGCCTATCGCAAGTACATGGAGCGGCTGCGCCTGCGCGTGCGCCAGGCCACCGCGAGCGCGGTGCGGCGCCTGGGCGACGCCGGCTGGGAGGTGTATTGCGAGCCGGCGGGCGGCAATTTCCTGTGGGCTCGCACGCACGGGATCGAGGATTCGCGCGCGCTGGTCACGCTGGCCGAGCAGCATGGAGTGACGCTGGCGCCAGGCAATTACTTCCGGCCGGGCGGCGAGACCTCGGCCTGGATCCGCGTCAACTCCGCCTATGTCGAGGAGCCGCGCGCGCTGGCCTTCCTGCAGGAGGCCGGCGCGCGCGAACGGTGACTGCCGGCGGCGTCAGGCGCCGCCGTGCAGCACCGCGTTGCGGCGCGCGTAGAGGAAGTAGATCGCCAGGCCAATTGCCAGCCAGGCCAGGAAGGCTACCCATGTCAGCGCCTGCAGGTGGACCATCAGGAATACGCAGAAGCCCACGGACAGCAACGGCACCACCGGCACGCCGGGGCAGCGGAAGGCGCGCGGCAGGTCCGGCCGGGTCTTGCGCAGCACCAGCACCGCCACCGAGATCAGCGTGAAGGCCGACAGCGTGCCGATATTGATCAGCTCCGCCAGCACATTGAGCGGCACGAAGGCAGCGATGAAGGCGAACACGATGCCCACGGTCCACGTGGCAAAGAACGGCGTGGCATGCACCGGGTGCACCTTCGACAGCCGCTCCGGCAGCAGGCCATCGCGCGACATGGCGAAGATGATGCGGGTCTGGCCGAAGGTCATCACCAGGATCACCGTGGTCATGCCCAGGATGGCGCCCAGATCGACGAAGCCCGCCACCCAGTTCTCCCCGGCATATTGCAGCGCCAGCGACACCGGATGGTCGATGCCCGCGAACTTGGCAAAGGGCACGATGCCGGTCATGATGGCCGCCACCGTCACGTACAACACGGTGCAGACGGCCAGCGAGCCGATGATGCCGATCGGCAGGTCGCGGCGCGGGTTGCGCACTTCCTCGGCGGCCGAGGTCACGGCGTCGAAGCCGATAAAGGCGAAGAACACCAGCGCCGCGGCATTGAAGATGCCGTCCAGCCCGAATGGCGCGAACGGCTGCCAGTTGGCCGGCTTGACGTGCCACACGCCCACCCCGATAAAGAGCAGCACTACCGCGATCTTGATGGCCACCATCACGTTGTTCAGGCGCGCCGACTCGCGCACGCCGTACGACACGACCCAGGTGATCAGCAACATGATCACGGCAGCGGGCAGGTTGAACAGCGTCTGCACGCCCGGCACCGCGCCGGGCGCGGCGGTGAGCATGGCTGGCAGGTGCAGGCCGAAGCCCGCCATCAGCGACTGGAAGTAGCCGGACCAGCCGACCGATACGGCCGAGGTCGCAAGGCCATATTCAAGCAGCAGATCCCAGCCGATCATCCAGGCCACGATTTCGCCGAGCGTGGCGTAGCTGTAGGTGTAGATGGAGCCGGAGACGGGGATCGCGGACGCGAACTCGGCGTAGCAGAGCGCGGCAAACCCGCAGGCCAGTGCGGCGATCACGAAGGACAAGGTCAGCGCCGGGCCGGCGGTGAGCGCGCCGGTGCCGGTCAGCACGAAGATGCCGGTGCCGATGATGGCGCCGATGCCCATCAGGATCAGGTCGATGGGGCCGAGCACCTTTTTGAGGCCATCGTCGCGGGCGGCGGCCAGCATGGCCTCGATGTTCTTGGTGCGGAACAGACTCATCGGCGGGTACTCCTGGCGCGCTGGGCGGCTTTGAAAAGCGGCGTATTTTAGCGCGGCGGGGTTGGCGGATTCGTCACTTTTGAGTTGGTCGGTGTTTCTTTGGGCGGGCGAAGGGCGTCGCTGATTGTTTGAACGGTGTTGGCGTTTTGCACCCAAGAGCCGTACGACATTCCTCTGCGGGGGGGCGTCGCTGTCTGTTTCATTGGCGTTGGCTCTTGCACCCAAAAGCCATACGACATCCCCCTGCGGGGGCTGCCGGTCACTCTTCTTTGCGCGGCAAAGAAGACTAACGAGAAGAAAGCCGCCCTGCCGGGAGCAGAGCAATAAGGCTCTCGGGAATCGATGGTTTCGTCGTACGGCCCAGAGTGCCGGCGGGCTTCTGCCGGTACCGGTTTGACCGACCACGAACCTGCCAGCCTCCGGGATTCACGGTGCGGCCCCCGGTAGCAGACATCACTTGCTGCAAGCCGTCTGTCGCTCGCGGATTGGCCGGCCACGAAGTTGCAGGCGCACCGGTTCCGTCGTGGGCGCGGTGGCACCGGGTTGATTTGCCCATGACTCTGACCACCGCGCCCGCCCCACCACGAAACCATTGAGAGGCGATAAGTCGTGATGGCCCGCGCCGGTAACGGCAGATGTGCGAATGGGCACCGCAAACGAGGTCAGGGGCCAGACGACGAAACCGATGGGTCACGCCATTGCGATGCCCTACAAGCCGGTAACGGCAGATGCCAGCAGAACCGCTGGCCATACGACGAAACCAGCGCCCCTGGCACCCGCGATGGCTCTGCCCCCGGCAGGGTCGGCTTTCTTCTCGTTAGTCTTCTTTGAGGGTGGAGACAAAAGAAAGAAAGACCTATTCTTCCTAAACTGAACATGGAGATGCAGTCATGGGGAAGATGGGAAGGCCCTTGGCCAT
>NZ_BAAILO010000310.1:0-6513 GCF_054589115.1 Cupriavidus sp. 8B
GGCCGGGCGCGAGCCCGGCCGCCTGCACAAGCCCAGAGCCCCCAGCGGGCTTTTTGTGTTTCCGTAGTTTCCTTCTCTTCGTCCCTTCAGGTCGTCTTTCAGGTTCGCCCGCATGCAGCGTGTCCTCGTTCCCCTCTCGCTCGGAGCCGCGCCGCCCGTGCCTGCCGCAGCGGCACGCCTGTGCCGCCTGCATGGCGAGACCATGGGCACCACATGGTCGGTGGCGTGGGCCGCATCGCCCATGACAGTCGACGAAGACACGCTCGGCGCCGGCATCCGTGCCGTGCTGGCCGAGGTCATCGCGCAGATGAGCAACTGGGACCACGCCTCGGACGTGAGCCGCTTCAACCGCGCCGAGCCCGGCAGCTGGCTGGCGCTGCCGGCCGACTGCTTCAGCGTGCTGAAGGCCGCGCTGCAAGTAGCGCGCGACAGCGGGGGCGCCTTTGACCCCAGCGCAGGGCCGCTGGTCGACCTGTGGGGCTTCGGCCCAGCGCCACGGCGTGCCGAAGCGCCCGCACTGGCGGCGCTGGAGCAGGCGCGCGCGCAATGCGGATGGCAGCGCATCGCGATCGACGAGGCCGGCAGCCGGGCGCTGCAGCCCGGCGGCATCCGGCTGGATTTCTGCGCCATCGCCAAGGGCTTTGGCGTGGATGCGGTGTCGCGCTACCTGAGCGCGCAAGGCATCGACAGCCATCTGGTGGAGATCGGCGGCGAGCTGCGCGGCCATGGCGTCAAGCCCGATGGCATGCCGTGGTGGGTGGCGCTGGAAACCCCGCCGGGCGGCGGCGCGGGGCACGAGACGCTGGTCGCGCTGCATGGCTTGTCTGTTGCCACCTCGGGCGACTACCGGCGTTACTTCGAGAGCGGCGGCCACCGCTATGCCCATACGCTGGACCCGCGTACGGGCTATCCGGCCAGCCATGCGCTGGCCTGCGTCACCGTGCTGCACCCGCAATGCATGATGGCCGATGCGCTGTCCACCGCGCTGACCGTGCTAGGCCCGGAGGCCGGCATGGTGTTCGCCTGTCGCCATGCGCTGGCCGCGCGCTTCCTGATCCGCCACAGCGGCGGCTTCGACGAACGTTTGTCGCCGGCCTTCGAGGCCATGTTGTCATGACCACGCCTGATACCGCTTCCTCCCTGCCGATGGAAACGCCGGCCGCCGGCAGCCCGCGCCGGCAGAGCCATGAAGGCCACGCCAGCAAGCGCATCCGAGTCCTCAATGCCATGATCCCGCTTGGCGCGCTTGCCGGCCTGGCTGGCATCGCCCTCGGCTTTCTCGCGCCGAGCCGCCCCGGCATGGCCGCCGGCGTGGTGATGGCCTATGCCGGCTTCTGTGCCGCCGTGATCGGCCGCCATCGCCAGCGGCATGCGCGCGCCGGCCAGCTGGCCGAGGCCAAGGAAGGCGCCACGGTCGTGGCCTACGCCAGCCAGAGCGGGTTTGCCGAGCAGCTTGCGCTGCAGACCGCGCAGGCGCTGCAGGATGCCGGCGTGCCCACGCAGCTGCTCTCGTTCGGCGAGCTGGATGCCGGCCGGCTCGCCAATTGCCGCCAGGCGCTGTTCGTGGTCAGCACCACGGGCGAGGGCGATGCCCCCGACAGCGCCTCGGGCTTTGCGCGCAGGCTGACGGCCGCCGCCGGCGCGGGTGGCCTGCGCGAACTGCGCTATGGCATCCTCGCGCTTGGCGATCGAAGCTACGCCAACTACTGCGCCTTCGGCCACACGCTGTCGGCATGGATGCAGCGCCAGCATGCGCAGGCGCTCTTCGACATGGTGGAAGTGGACAACGGCGACGCCGGCGCACTGCGCCACTGGCAGAACCATCTCAGCGCGGTCAGCGGCGGCGCGGAAATCGCCGACTGGGAAAAGCCGCGCTACGCCGACTGGCGCCTGCACGAGCGCCGGCTGCTCAACCCCGGCAGCCCGGGCTCGCCCGCCTTCCACCTTGCGCTGGTGCCTGCCTCAGCCGCCGAAGGCGCGCTGTCCTGGCAGGCCGGCGACATCGCCGAAATCGGTCCGCGTCTCGCGCCGTCTGAAGTCGCGCGCGTGCTGGCGAAACTCTCGCTGGATGGCGACACCGCAGTGCGTTGCGACGGCGCATCCACCACGCTGGCGCAAGCGCTTGCCACGCGCATCGTCCTGCCCGATCCGCATCTGGCCGCGCTGGCCGGCGTCACGCCGCAGCGGCTGGTGGATACGCTGCCGCTGCTGCCGCACCGCGAGTATTCGATCGCCTCGCTGCCGGGCGACGGGCAACTGGATTTGCTGGTGCGGCAAACGCGCCATGACGATGGCCGGCTCGGCCTCGCATCCGGCTGGCTCACCGCGCACGCGGAGCCGGGCGCGGGCATCGCCCTGCGCATCCGCACCAACCGTGGCTTTCATCCGCCCACCGACGATCGCCCGCTGATCCTGATCGGCAATGGCACCGGCCTGGCCGGCTTGCGCGCGCACCTGAAGGCGCGCGCCGCGGCCGGGCACCATCGCAACTGGCTGTTGTTCGGCGAGCGCACCGCGGAGCACGACGCATTCCATCACCTTGAGCTCGCCGCATGGCAGGCCGATGGTGTGCTGCAGCGGCTGGACCTGGTCTACTCGCGCGATGGCGGCGCGCTGCATTACGTGCAGGACGCCGTGCGCGCATCGGCCGACGCATTGCGCGAATGGATCGAAGCCGGCGCGGCCATCTACGTATGCGGCAGCCTCAAGGGCATGGCCGGTGGCGTCAACGCGGCGCTGTCGGAAGTGCTCGGCGAGGAGGCCCTGCTGCGCCTGGGCGAGCAGGGCCGGTATCGGCGCGACGTCTACTGAGCCTGCCCGTCAGGCCGGCGTTGCACGCGCTGCCACTTCCATCAGCGCATCCACCACCACCGCGCCGCCCGCGCTCACCATAACCGGGTTGAGATCGATCGAGCGGATCGCGCCGTTGGCCTCGGACATCAGGTTGCCCACGCGCACGGCGATCCGGCACAGAGCTGCCACATCGACAGCCGGCTCGCCGCGCACGCCCGCCAGCAGCGGTGCAATGCGCAGGCCGGCAACGGCGCGCGCCACCGCGGCCTCGCTGCACGGCGCCAGCAGCACGGCCGTGTCGCGCAGCACCTCCACATACTTGCCGCCGTCTCCCACCAGCACCACCGGCCCGAACACCGGGTCCCAGTGCGCGCCCACCATGCATTCTCGCTGGCCACGTTCCATGCGCGCCACGACCACGCCTTCGCAGACAGCGCCGAGTTTTTCCAGGACGTCGGTCTGCGTGACGAAGGCCTGCGCCACCGCGTGCTCGTCGTTGCAGTTCAGCGCCACCAGGCCGTGCTCGCTCTTGTGCGGCACTTGCGCCGAGCTGGCCTTTACTGCGACGGGCCCTTTCAACTCGCGCCATGCCGCGACCGCTTCATCCACGCTGTGGCACAGCCTGTGCGCCACCACCGGGATGCCGGCCGACGCCAGGCGCGCGAGGCTTGTCGCCTCGCTCAGCGTGTGGCCAGCAACGTGCGACGCGGCTCCCGCTGCATCTTGTGCCGCAGGCCGATGCGCGGCGACGGCCGTGTCTTCCTCGGCTACATCGCGCAACTGCTGCTGGTGCGTGGCCAGCTGGGCGAAGGCGGCAAGCGCTTCGCCTCCGCTGGCATAGGTGGGCACGTTGGCCGCGCGGAACGCAGCGGCCACCGGCGCCTGCCAGGCCGCCACGGCAATCGGTTTGCCGGCGCTGTCGGCAAAGCTGGCGGCATCGCGCGCGAAGCGCGGCAGGTCGTAGCCCATGCCCGCCACCGGGATATCGAGCAGCAGCAGGTCCGCGGCGGGATCGGCGGCCACCACCGGCAGCACGTCCCCAAACAGCCCGCTGTTGGTCAGCAGCGCGGCGGTGACATCAACCGGGTTTGCCGTGGATGCGAACCCCGGCAGGCGCTCCGCCAGCGCCGCTTGCGTGGCCTGCGACAACGGCGCCAGCGAAAGCCCGAGCGGCTCCGCCGCGTCGGCCGCCATCACGCAGCTCGCGCCGGAATTGCTCACCACCACCAACTGCCGCCCGCTTGCCTGCCAGCCGCGCAGGTAAAGCGGCGCGCAACGCGCCAGCGCGTGCGCGTCGTCCACGCGGCAGATGCCGTGCCGCGCCAGGAAGGCGCCCACCGCGCGGTCTTCATTGGCGATGGCGCCGGTGTGCGACGCCGCCGCGCGCTGGCCCGCGCTGGAGCGGCCCGCCTTGACGGCAACCATGGGCACGCCGCGGCGGCGCGCCACCGCGGCGGCTTGCGCCAGCACGGCCGGATCGGTCAGGCTTTCCAGGTACAGCAGGACCAGCCGCACATCGGGATCATGCGCCACGGCCAGCGCCAGCTCGCTCACCGTGATGTCGGCCTCGTTGCCGGTGGCGTGCATATGGCGCACGCCGATGCCTTGGCCGCGCAGCAGGCCGTAGACCATGGCGCTGACGCCGCCGCTCTGGCTCACCACCGCCACCGGGCCATCCTGTGGCGGCACTTCGATGAACATGGTGGAGAAGCTGGCAATGGTGCCGGTGCCGAAGTTGGCCAGGCCCTGGCTGTTCGGGCCGACCAGGCGCAGCCCCGCGCCGGCCGCCACCCGCACCATCTCATCCTGCTGGCGGCGGCCTTCCTCGCCGGCTTCGCCGAAACCCGAGGCGATCACGATGGCGGCCGCCACGCCAAGCCGCGCGCAATCGCGCACGGCCGAGACGGCCGCGTCGCCAGCCACCACGATGATGGCCAGCTCCGGCACCTCGGGCAGCGCATCGAGCGAGGCAAAAGCGGGCAGGCCCTGGATGGTGGCGCGCTGCGGGTTCACCGGGAAGAGCTTGCCGGCGTAGCCGTGCTCGCGCATGTAGTAGATGGGCCGCCCGCCGATCTTGTGGATATGGTCGGAGGCGCCGATCACCGCGATCGAGCGCGGCGCCAGCAGGGCTTGCAAGGTCTGGTTCATGATGAATGCGATCCGAAATCAAAGGCCGGCATGTCCGGCTTCAGGGACAAGCGTGAATGGCTCAATCGATGGTGGCGCCGGAGGCCTTGACCACCTTGCCCCATTTGTCGATCTCCCGCGTCAGGAACTGCGCCGTTGCGGCAGGCGCGGTCCATTGCGCGGCGAAGCCCTGCGTGGCGAACTTGGCGCGCACGTCTTCCTGCTCCAGCACGGTCTTCAGCGCGCTGCTCAAGGTGGCGATCACGGCCGGTGGCGTTGCCGCCGGCGCGAGCAGGGCATTCCACGCGGTGGCTTCGTAGCCGGGCAGGCCAGCCTGCGCCATGGTGGGCACATCGGGCGCGGCGGGCGAGCGGGTCGCGCCGGTGATCGCCAGCGCGCGCAGCCGGCCCTCGCGCACGAAGGGCATGGCGGACAGCATGGTGTCGAACATCACCGTGGCCTGGCCGCCCATCACGTCGGTGAGCGCGGGCGCGCTGCCCTTGTACGGCACGTGGGTCATATGGATGCCCGCCATGCTGTTGAACAGTTCCGCCGCGAGGTGCGTGGACTGGCCGTTGCCCGAGCTGGCAAAGCTGACCTGCCCCGGCTTGGCCTTGGCCAGCGCGATGAGCTCGGCAACGTTGGCAGCAGGCGTGGCGGGCGCCGTGACCAGCACCAGCGGGCCGCGCGTAAGCAGCGACACCGGGGCGAAGTCTTTCTGCGTGCTGTAACCGGGTTTGCTGAACAGCGTCATGTTGATGGCGTGCGCGGTGGTGGCCACCAGCAGTGTGTAGCCATCCGGTGCCGCCTTGGCGGTAGCCTCGGCACCGATATTGCCGCCCGCCCCAGGCCGGTTCTCGATGACCACGGGCTGCTTCAGCTGCTCCGACAACTTCTGCCCGACCACGCGCGCCACGATGTCGGTTGGGCCGCCGGGCGGGTAAGGCACAACGAGCCGCACCGGGCGCGTTGGCCAGTCCTGCGCGCGTGCGCCGGGCGAGGCCAGCAGCACGGCGGCTATCGCCATCGCGCCCATCAGCAGGGCGTGAGCGGGCCGCCGAAGCGGCAAGGTTCGGTTCATGTCAGTCTCCTGGATATCGATGTGCGTCGCTACGCCGTGGTGTGCCGAGCGATGGCTCTACTCGCGCTGGAAACGCAGCAGCATGCGCTCGCCGTGGCGCATGAAGCCCGCGCGCACGCGCTCGCCGATGGTCACGCCCGGCTCGGCATGCGCCATTACGCGCGGCCCTTCGTCCAGCGTGGCCAGCACCAGTGTGTAAGGCACCAGCGCGCGGAAATCCTCGGTAGGGGCGCGCGAGACTTCGGTGACGGCGTGCACGGTGGCACTGCCAGCGGCGTCGCGCCATGCCAGCCGCGTGCCGCCGCAGGCGCGGCATGCATGGCGCTGCAGCGGTTGCCACGCGCCGCAGTCCTCGCACGCCTGGTAGCGCACGACGCCGGCGTCCAGGCCTGCCTGATAGGGATGGTCCGTGCTCATGGCGATGTCCTTGGCGATGTCCTTCTCGAAGGCGCGAACTGTACCGCTGTTGTGCTCCCCTCTCCCGCCTGCGGGAGAGGGGCCGGGGGGGGGGG
>NZ_BAAILO010000310.1:6684-11526 GCF_054589115.1 Cupriavidus sp. 8B
AGCGAATTGGCGGGCATCGCAAGCGCTCTCATGCCGCCTCCAGTACCAGGCTCACGTGCGAAGACAACACGCCGCCATCCGCATGAAACAGCGCGCGCTTGCGCGGCGGCAACTGGCGCGCGCCAGCCTTGCCGGCAAGCTGCCGCGTGGCTTCCGCCAGATGCATCAGCCCGCCGGCCACGCCCGAGTGCCCGAAGGCGAGCAGGCCGCCGTGCGTGTTGAGCGGCAGCGCGCCATCGCGCCCGAAGTCGCCCGCCGCCAGCCGCTCCGGCGAAGCGCCGCGCGCTGCCACGCCAAGCTCCTCCAGCAGCATCGCCAACGTGATGGTGAAGGAGTCGTAGATCGCCAGGTAGTCGATCTGATCGACCGTATTGCCCGCCTCCCCCAGCGCACGCCGCGCGGCAACGGCCGCCCCGGTGGCCAGCACGCTGTCGAGCGCGCACAGGTGCTGGTGGCGATGCGCCTGGCCCGCGCCTGTGATGCGCACCGGCGTGCCGCTGCCGGGTTCGGCGGACACCACCAGTGCCACCGCGCCATCGGAGATCGGACAGCAGTCCGATAGCCGCAGCGGCGTGGCGATGGGCTTGGCGGCGCGCGCCGCGTCCAGCGTCAGCGCCTCGCGCAGGTGCGCCTCGGGATGTCCCGCCGCGTGCTCGCGCATCAGCACCGCGAAGCCGCTGAGCGCATCGGCGTGCATGCCGGTCTCGGCCAGGTAGCGTGAAGCCAGCAGCGCGTAGTAAGCGGGCACCGAGGCGCCGTTGGGTACCTCCATGTCGGGCTCGCCGACCTGGGCCAGCGTCTGGATGGACTGATCGCGGCTCTGGCCGGAGAGCCGGTTCTCGCCGGCCACCACCAGCACGTTGCGGCAACGGCCGGCACCCACCAGCTCGCGCGCCAGCATGGCCATGACGCCGCCGGTGGCGCCGCCAGAGGCCACGCCGTGCGCGTAGGCGGGATCGAGCGAGGCGTACTCGCAAAAGCGCGTGGCCAGCATCAGGTGCGGCAGGGTAGTGGCGTAGCCGCACAGCACGCCGTCGATGTCGTCGCGGGCCAGGCCCGCGTCGGCCAGCGCGGCGTCGGTGGCCTGTGCCATCAGCGTCAGCGGCGTGCTGCCCTCGACGCGGCCAAAGCGCGTATTGCCCGCGCCGCGCAGGTAAGCTGCGTGTTGCATGTTGCCTCGTTCAGGGCTTGCGGTGATCAACGCTTGAGCAGCGGGCACTGCGACTTGGCTACCGGCATGAAGGCCTGGTCACCCGGCACGGTTGCCAGCAGCTTGTAGTAGTCCCACGGATACTTCGATTCCGCCGGGGTCTTGACCTCGAACAGGTACATGTCGTGGATCATGCGGCCGTCTTCGCGGATGCGGCCGTTCCTGGCGAAGAAGTCGTTGATCGGCATCGCCTTCATCTGCTTCATGACGGCAGCGGTTTCGTCGGTGCCCGCGGCCTGGATCGCCTTGAGGTAGTGCATCACTGACGAATAGGTGCCGGCCTGGCTCATGTTCGGCATCTTCTTGAGCTTCTCGAAATACCGGCGCGACCACACGCGCGTGGGCTCGTTCATGTCCCAGTAGAAGCCTTCGGTCAGCAGCAGCCCGGACGCCGTCTTCAGGCCGATGGCGTGGATGTCGTTGATGTACAGCAGCAACCCCGCCATGCGCTGGGCGCCGCCCTTGGTCAGGCCGAATTCGCTGGCCGCCTTGATGGCGTTGACGGCATCGCCGCCGGCGTTGGCCAGGCCCACCACCTGCGCCTTGCTGGCCTGGGCCTGCAGCAGGTAGGAGGCGAAATCGCTGGCGCCGATGGGATGGCGCGCCGCGCCGAGCACCTTGCCGCCGGTCTCGTTGATCACGGTGGTGGCGGACTCCTGCAGCGTATGGCCGAAGGCGTAGTCGGCGGTCAGAAAGAACCACGTCTTGCCGCCGCGCTGCACCACCGCGCGCGCGGTGGAATTGGCCAGTGCGTAGGTGTCATAGGCGTAATGCACCGAGACCGGCGTGCACAGGTCGTTGGTGATGCGCTCGGTGCCGGGGCCGGAGAACACCACGATCTTGTTCTTCTGCTTGGCGACTTCCAGCACCGCCAGCGCGGGCGCCGAGGCGGCCACATCCAGGATGGCATCGACGTGGCCCGTATCGAACCACTCGCGCGCCTTGCTGGCCGCGATGTCGGCCTTGTTCTGGTGGTCGGCCACCACCAGTTCGATCTTCTTGCCCAGCACCTTGCCACCGAAATCGTCGATGGCCATTTGCGCGGCGGTGGCGCTACCGCGTCCGGTCACGTCGGCGTACAGGCCGCTCATGTCGAGGATCAGGCCGATCTTGACCTCGTCATCGGAGATGCCAGCCTTGGCGGGCTGCGCGTTAGCGTGGCCGGCGCCGCACAGCAGCGCGGCGGCGATGGCAAGCGCGCCCAGCGGGCGGCGCAGCAGCGCGTGGTTTCGGTTCATGGTGGTCTCCTCCAGCTTTGGTCTTATGGACTTGCTTTCCTGATGGTGCCTACACGGTGGCGATCGGCGTGGTAGGCGAGCCCACCGCGCCCGGCAGCCGCAGCGGTGGCGCGGTCAGCATGAAGCGCGTGCGCTGGTTGGCACGCAGCCACTGCGCCAGCTCCTTCAGGTACCACAGCTCGCCCAGCGGCAGGCCGAGCTTGAACAGGCAGTGATGGTGCAGCGGCAGCAGCGGATGATTCGGCTGGTCGGCCGGCGCGGGCCGCGCGGGGTAGCGCTCCACCGCGTAGTTGTCGGCGATCAGCGCGGCGATGCCGGCATCGGTGATCCAGTTAAGCAGGCGGTCGTCGCGGCCGTCGAGCGCACAGCAGCTGTGATGCAGCACGGCTTCGTCCGGCTCGCGTCGCATCGACAGCACCACCTCGGCAAAGCCCGTGCGCAGCAACAACATGTCGCCGGGCTCCACCTCCACCCGGTCGGCTTCCAGCACGTGCATCAGGTCGTCGTAGCCCACATTGCGGAAATCCTGGCCGAAGGCGTTGGCCAGGTCCACCAGCACGCCGCGCCCCTGCATGCCCTTGACGGCGAAGTTCTCGATGCCGAGCGCGCGTGCCTCGCTGTGGTCGTGGCCGCAGGCGTGCGCGGCGAAGTGATCGTCCTCCGCGTAGTCCACCGGCCCCACGATATGCTCGTTGGCGCGATAGCCGTTGTAGTAGACGCGCTCCGGGCGGCCATCGCCATCGGCATCGAACAGCGCGCCCACGTGGGCCAGCGAATCCCATTGCGTGGAGTACTGCAGCGACAGCAGCACCTGGTCGTCGCTGATCACATCGGTGGCGGTCGGGTCCACCTTGGCCAGCGGGAAGTTCACATACGGGATGTCGTCGCGGAAGGTGGGGCGCAGCACCGGCGGGTGGCGGCGCGGGTTGAGCTTGTTGCCGCCGGGATAGTCCAGCGGCAGCGACAGGCAGAACGACAGCCCGGCCTGTATCTCGCGCGCGCCCTTGCGCACCTGCTCGGGGCCGATCAGGTTGACGCGGCCAAGCTGGTCGTCGGGGCCGAAATCGCCCCAGTTGGAACCCTGCGGTCGTTGCTTCCAGCGCATGCTCTATGTCTCCGGTTACAGGTCGGTAGTGGTGGTTTGCTGCGTCTTGCGCGCAGTCGGGGCCTTGGTCCTTGGCGTGGCGCTGGCCATGGTGGCGTTGCGCCGGCGTGCCGCCGCCGAGTTGGGCGCCGGCGGTGTCCAGGCCGCGCAGACAGTCTCGGCCTCGCGCCGCAGCGCGCGTGCGAGCGCCGGCTCTCGTTCTGTGATGCGCTCATTGAGCGCGGCGATGCTGATGGCGCCAAGCGGGTAGCCATCCGGGTCCGGCAGCGCGATGGCGATGCCGCCCATGCGTTCCACCACCACATCCAGCAACACCGCATAGCCGCGCGCGCGGGTGGCCTCCACCTCGCGCAGCAGCATCGCCGCGCTGATGCGCGGATAGCGCTTGAGCGCGGGCGCGATGGCGTGCAAGGTGGCTTCCACCTCGGCGTCCGGCAGTGCTGCCAGCAGCGCCAGGCTGCCCGCGCCCACGCCAAGCGGGCGCCGGCTGCCCACATCGAGATAGTTGGCGCGGATCGGGAAGGTGCCGGGGCGCAGTTCCAGGCAGACGGATTCCCAGCCGCTTGGCACCGACAGGATGGTGGTGTCCTCGAAGGCCTGGGCAAGCCGGATCAGCGCGGGGCGCACGCTGGCGCGCGGGTCGATGCGGCGCACGCTGGCCGCGCGCAGCACCAGCCATTCGGGGCCCAGCGTGAAGGCCTTGGTGTCGGGGTCGCGCTCGATGAAGCCTTCGGCAGCCAGCGTGTCCAGCAGGCGCAACGCCGACGCCTTGTCGACGCCGGCCGCCACGGCCAGGTCGGTCAGGCGCGTATTGCGCGCGTCCGACAGCACGCGCAGCAGCCTGCAGGCCTTCTGGAGGGAGGTAGTCGGTACCGTCACGCGTGCGCACCCCGGAGTCGGCCGGTTTCGAAGAGTGAAACCGGTTATGGGGTTATAGGCGTCTACGCGTGGCCAGTCATTCTGCACTGCATCAAAGTTTTGCCTGATGAAATTGTCGGAGTGCCGCGCCAGCCGGGCGTTGGCGCCTGTTGCCAGTATCAGTTCCGGGCGGCAATCCTGCAAAAGTGACGTGCCCGATTAGGCTCGCCTGCGCGTCTTCCGCTATCCTTGGCGGCGATTTGCCGCGCCAGCAGGGCTTGCGGCGCCCAATTTTGTCCAATGCGACCCCACGTCCCCAAGGAGACACCATGGTTTGCCGAGCCCGCCGCCTTGCCGCGCTGCTCATCCTGAGCACCGCGGCAACCGCCGCCCAGGCCGTGCCTCCGGCTGGTTCCACGCCGGCCCCCAGC
>NZ_BAAILO010000310.1:11609-14206 GCF_054589115.1 Cupriavidus sp. 8B
GGGCCTGGAAAAGCCCGCCAGCATCCTGATCGACCGCTGGGGCGTGCCGCATATCTATGCCAATACGCTGTACGACGCCTTCTATGTACAAGGCTTCATGGCCGCGCGCGACCGCTTGTGGCAGATCGACCTGTGGCGCAAGCGTGGCCTGGGCGAGATGGCCAAGGACTTCGGGCCGGCCTATGTGGAAGGGGACCGCATGGCGCGCGCCGTGCTGTTCCGCGGCGACATGTACCGCGAGTGGCTGGCCTACGGCTCGGATGCCAAGCGCGTGGCCGAGGCCTTCGTGGCGGGCGTGAACGCCTACGTGGCGCAGACGGAGAGCAAGCCGGACTTGCTGCCGCCGGAGTTTCGCACGCTGAACTACAAGCCCGCGCGCTGGCGCGCGGAAGACATCGTGCGCATCCGCCATCACGGGCTCACGCTCAATGCCATGGGCGAGGTCAACCGCGCGCAGGTCTACTGCCAGGTCAAGCCCGATGCCGCGCGCACCGACTGGGTGCAGCGCGAGCTGGATCCGCCGATCCAGCCCAAGCTGCCGGACGGCCTCGATCCCTGCGCGCTGCCCACCGTCGAGCTGCGCCGTGCCTATGAGCTCGCCACCGCCGCGCCGCGCTTTCCCAAGGAATGGTGGGCCTCGGCCAAGGCGGAGGGCATCCCGCACGAAGCGCTGTATGCCGTGCTCGACACCAACAGCGACACCGCGCGCAGCCTCGGCTCCAATAACTGGGTCATCTCGGGCTCGCGCACCAGCACTGGCCGCCCCATCCTGGCCAACGACCCGCACCGCGCGCACGGCGCGCCCAGCCTGCGCTATATCAGCCACCTGAATGCGCCGGGGATGTCGGCGATCGGTGCCGGCGAGCCCTTCCTGCCGGGGATCTCGATAGGGCACAACGACAACATCGGTTTCGGCATGACCCGCTTCTTTATGGATCAGGAGGATCTCTACGTCTACGAGACCAACGTCACGCAGCCGCACGAGTACAAGTACCGCGGCCGCTGGGAGCCCATGGAAACCGTGACCGAGGAGATTGCCGTCAAGGGCGAGGCCACGCCGCGCAAGATCAACCTGGAATTTACCCGCCACGGGCCGGTGCTGGTGACGGATGCAAAGAGCAATCGCGCCTACGCGCTGCGCGCGGCCTGGCTGGACCTTGGCATGGCGCCGTACTTCGGCTCCATGGACTACATGCGCGCCCAGAACTGGGACCAGTTCCGCGCCGCCATGAACCGCTGGGGCGCGCCCGGCGAGAACCAGGTCTACGCCGACCGCGAAGGCAACATTGGCTGGATTCCCGGCGGCCTGACCGTCATCCGCCCCAACTGGGACGGCCTGACGCCGGTGCCGGGCGACGGCCGCTACGAGTGGGCGGGCTACCGCAACATGGACGAGCTGCCGTGGGCCTACAACCCTGCCGCCGGCTATGTGGTGACCGCCAACGAAAACAACATCCCGCCCAGCCACCCAGCGGCCAAGATGGGGGTGGGCTACGAATGGAGCGATACGGCGCGCGCGCGCCGGCTCAAGAGCCTGGTGGCCGCGAACCCGCATTCGTCGGTGGCCGACAGCATGGCCTGGCAGAACGACACCACCTCGCTGCCGGCGCTGCGCGCGGTGGCGCTGCTTGCCAATGTGCGCACCGACGACGCCCAGGCGCGGCGAGGACTGGACCTGCTGCGCGGCTGGGACGGCAACGAGCGCGCCGACAGCGCGCCGGCGGCGCTGTTCGAAGTCTGGTTCAGCAAGTACCTGCGCCCGGCCGTGGTGCGCGCGGCGCTGTCGCCGGAAGGCGCCAGGCTTGCGGGCTACGGCGACGCCAGCCGCGTGCTGGCCGTGCTGGAAAAGCCCGAGCCGTGGATGCCGGTGGAGCGCCGCAACGAAGTCATCGTGGCCTCGCTCAAGAGCGCCATGGCGGAGGTGGAGCGTAAGCTCGGCCCCGACCCCAAGGCCTGGCAATGGGGCAAGCTGCACACTGCGGTGTTCAGCCATCCGCTGGACCCGCTGCTGGACAACGCGGCGCGCCAGCGCTACGACGTCAACGCCGGGCCGATCGGCGGATCCTCCTTCACGCCGATGAACACCAGCTACCGCAACAGCGACTACCAGCTCACCGCGGGCGCGTCGTTCCGCATGGTGCTGGACGTGGGCAACTGGGATGCATCGCGCGTGGTCAACGCGCCCGGGCAATCCGGCAATCCCACCAGCCCGCACTATCGCGACCTGGCGCAGATGTGGGCGAGAGGCGATTACTTCCCGCTGCTCTACACGCGCAAGGCGGTGGAGAAGGAGACGCGGGAGCGGGTGGAGTTGGTGCCGCAGTAAAAACCTGCGCAGGTGCATGGGCGTACCGCTGGTCTGCGCCCCTCTCCCATGAAATGGGAGAGCAACCGTGTCGAGTGGGGGCGGGGGAGAGGGCGGGTGTTGGATGTGGCGTTGGCTCTCGGATGCCTACTTGTTCACCATCCGTGCTGCTTCACTGCAAATTCAACTGCTTAACGTCAAAAGCTTAAAGTCAAAGGCAGTTTCACCTCCCCTGCGGGGAGGCGACCTACTTTCTTGTCTCGCCAAGAAAGTAGGCAAAGAAGGCGACCCG
>NZ_BAAILO010000311.1:0-775 GCF_054589115.1 Cupriavidus sp. 8B
GCGCACGCTCGACGGTGCGAATCGGGATGAAGATCCTTTTATCGCAGCCAAGCGCCAGATCAAGCGGATGAACCCGCATTTTGTGATGGTGGGCGAGCTCCGTGACCACGAATCCGCGGGCCTGTTCCGGGACGTGGCGGGGGCGGGGCTGCGCGCGCTGACGACTGTCCACGCGCCGAGTGCTTTGACTGCAGCGGATCGGCTCTCGGACGGTGAACTGCGCATTCCACGCAGCGTCCTCGCCACGCCTGGCTTCATCAATCTCTACGTGTATCAGGCATTGATGCCGAAGACCTGCAGTTGCGGCCTCCGGCATACGGCGATGAAGGAAGCCCTTGGCGCGAGAAAGCTGCAGCAGATTGAGCGCCTCTTCCGTTTCGATATCGAAGGCATCCGGCTGCGGAACCCGCAGGGGTGCGAGCTTTGCCAGCGCCCCAATCTGCCGGAGCTGAACGGTGCCCGCGGCCGGACCGTGGTGGCCGAGATGTTCGAGCCCGACGAGCAGGACCTGGCCTATATCCGCGACGCCAAGAACATCGAGTTGGCGGCTTACCAGCGCAGCAAGCGCCAGGTTGGCTTCGACGTGCCGGACAGCACCGGGAAAACCGTGTTCGAGGTCGCCATGTACAAGGTCTTTGCCGGCGTGGTTGACCCGCGTGAGGCGGAGCGCCTGTGCTCACTCGACGCCTACGAAGCCAGACTTGCCCGCCAGCGTGCGCGCGGCGAAAAGCACTGAGAGGAACGGGATGTTCAACAAACTAGCACAGTGGCTGGT
>NZ_BAAILO010000312.1:0-30579 GCF_054589115.1 Cupriavidus sp. 8B
ACTGCAACTGGCGCGCGCGCTCATGTGCCCGTCCGACCTGCTGCTGCTCGACGAGCCGACCAATCACCTCGACCTCGACGCGCTGGTCTGGCTGGAGGCCTGGCTCAAGCGCTATTCAGGAACCCTGGTAGTGATCAGCCACGACCGCGAATTCCTCGACGCGGTGACGCAGGTGACGGTGCACGTCGACAACGCCAAGCTCGTGCATTATGGCGGCAACTACAGCAAGTTCGAAGACATGCGCGCTGAGCAACTCGTATTGCAGCAGGCGGCGGTGGCCAAGCAGGCAGACAAGATCGCCCACCTGCAGAAATTCATCGACCGTTTTAAGGCCAAGGCCTCGAAGGCGAAGCAGGCGCAGAGCCGGGTCAAGGCGCTCGAACGCATGGAGAAGATCGCACCGGTGCAAATGACGCTCCCAGGTGAAGCGAAGCTCAGCAGTGACCTCTTGCCGCCAGATTTCGACATTCGGTTTATGGATAAGTCCGGGCACTTCGATCTTTTAATTTAGCAAGACAGGAAGAGGTGACAGCGCGCGGCGTGATCGTAAGCTACGAAACCGACCTTAGCGGACGAGGGCATTTCGCAGAGAAAGAGGGCCCCAAGAACTCTACCCTAAGGTTGCAGGCTCGGCCCTCGGATCTTTTCATTTTCAAGGCCACTCCCACGTTCACTTTCATTGCGGCCCGACAACTCGCGCATTCCCCAGAGGAATGCTCGTCGATAGGCTTCAGAGTCTTGGTTTCCCGTCACCTGCTATCCCAGCTACGGGCCGACTGACTCTCACCCCGGCAGGACCGACTCCTGCTGAACATCAGCCTTAACTGGACACACGACCGGACACACAGATCTCCCGTATCTGGCGCATGCACAGAACTTCACGCGTTCGCCCACGCCAAGCCGCGCCCCGGAGCGCACTCAGACATACGAGCCCGTAGTACTCGTAGAGGTGCGAGAGTGGATAGCTCCCGCCCCTGTGCTGTCTGAGCTTGTGCTTGTTGCGCAACCGCGTCGCGGTATAGCTGTCGAGCGCCCGGTATGCGCGGCTGACGGTCCCTACCTGGAAGTAATTCGCCCAGCGGCGCAGCGCGCGGTTCATCTCCCCACCATCGCCGTGGTCTCTTGCCACTGGAGGCGTCCATGTACGGTCACTCATTTCAAAGTGTTACTTGCAAAAAATAAGAAGTTATCTAGCATAAACAGAGGTGAACATCGGGCCGCCTATTGGAAAAGCGCTCCCGAGCGGTCGACAAGCGGAGCTCAGCCAAGAGCGGTCACCCAGTGCATCTCCGACTTCTGCCTCGGGCAGCCGGAATAGCCGCCCGCGCCGCATTTGAATCTTAAGGCGGTGTAGTCGACCGATCATTGGTCGCGAAGAACAATCCAGGTGGAGGGGCACCGTGATGAGCCAAACATCAATCGCCGCCTATTTGACGACCGGCGTGCTTTCGCTCCTGCTGCAAAGCTGCGCGAGCTTCCGTCAAACGCCGGAAGAGGTGCTCTCGCGCGAGCCTGGGGAGCGCTTTCTCGGTCATGCTACCCCCGTAGTACAAGAGGCGAAGTTCCACTGGGAATACGCGTGGCTGAGCGAAGCCGCCTACGCGAAATCTGTCGAATCAATTAATCAGGGCGCAACGTCTGCGTCTGCAGCGAAAGCTGGGACTGCTGAGCAGCAGGCTGCCGGCTGTCAAAATACGGAGGATGCACTGGACGCTGCAGGCTGGGAGCCATGGAAGAACTTTCCCTCTCAGGAGACGCGCGGCCGGTACGATGATTCCCATCTCCGCGTGGAGGTTTGGGAAAAAAGGAAGACGCCGGACGGACCGATTGTCGCCGTGGCATTTGGTGGGACTGTGGCCACTAGCGGTAAGGACTGGAAGTCGAATCTCCGTTGGTTCATTCCTAAGCACGATGATGAATATACCGAACTCGTCAAGGATTTCGTGCCGGAGTTCTCGAAGGAGTTGAGCAGGCGCTTGGGCGATCCCGCTTACGAGTATTTGAAGCGCGTTAAAGTTGTTGCGACGGGCCACTCACTTGGCGGTGGTCTTGCTCAGCAGTTCGCCTACGCGTGGCCTGACACAGTTTCAACCGTGAAGGTGGCGGAGGTCTACGCTTTCGATCCATCACCCGTGACCGGCTATTACAGTGTCCCCGTCAAAACGCGTGAAGAAAACAGCAAGGGCCTGAAGATCGTGCGAATTTACGAGCGAGGTGAAATCTTAGCGAGCGTTCGATCTTTTACGAGTTTTATCTATCCACCGTCCGTGATGGATCCCGCTGTCCGCGAGGTCAGATACAGTTTTTTCTACTCACCGAACTCCATCGTTTCGCACTCAATGGGCAAGCTTGCGTGCAGCCTAGACCTCGCAAGCGGCCATCCGAACGTAGCCAGATCAGAGGCACGGAAGTGAGGGGAGCGACAGCAGCGAACGCAGAGTTGGAAATCCGCGCTGAGCCGGCGGGCTGTGGGCGCCCCGTGCCGGGCCTGACGGGTCACTCCAGGCGATACGATTTATCCACAAAGACATAAGTGGCGATTTGCCGCCACGGATTGGACCAGCGGATATGGCCGCGCAAGTGCGCGCGTGGGTTCTGGCGAACCTCTACTGCTATCGCTCGACTATAGCAAGCAAACAGATGTGGATAGGCAAGGTTCAATGTCAAGACGAACCTGCACGCGGGCTCGGCTTGGACTGACAGGAAGATCACTATGAATCTCTCAAGCCTCCTCTTTCTGGTCTCTCTCGCGGTAACTTCTTGTGGGACCAACTCGTTCGGCACGCCGGCCGACGGCCCAAAGGCAGGCCAAGTCGTCCGATTTTTTCCATCCATGGCCGGCGTGGTTAATGGAAACCAGTGGCTTTTGCACATTCAGGGCCGCATCTACGAACCCGCGGAAGGAAGTCAGTTCCGTCAAGGACTGGTCAAGGCGTTCGCAATGCGCGTACATCCCGGTGAAAATCCAGAAATCTATAGACAGCGCGCGGGGCTTTTCTTTTCCGACAGTCAACGTAACACTGTGGTAACCATCAATATTGCAAACAAGAAAGTACGATTACCGCCTTCCGATCCCGCCGGCTACTTCAGCGGCGAGGTCCTAATTACGGACGCTGAAGCCAAGATAGTCGCGAAAGATGGAGTAGTCACATTTGAATCAGTGCCATTTGGTGAAAATCAGAGACCGTTCACCGGAACAGTCGTATTGGTTCCGGAAAAGGGGCTGACTGTCGTGACGGATATGGATGACACAATTAAGAAAACATGTGTACTAGACAGAAATAAAATGCTTGCGAATACCTTCTCGAACGAATTTCATGATGTACCAAAGATGGCTGACCTTTATCGATCGTGGGAGGCCGCCTATGGACCGGGAATCCACTTCCACGTTGTGTCAGCGGGCCCGTGGCAGCTCAACGAACCGCTTGCGGAATTTACAACTGCGAAGAACTTTCCGGATTTCACTTGGGATATGCGATCGATAGATATCCCAAACGTGCAAGCAGCTCTGCAGGAGCTCACGGATCAAAGCAAAGCTCGAATAAGAGACTTCAAAATTGAAAAGATCCGTGCTCTCATGCAGCGCTTTCCTGAACGCCATGTCATCCTAGTGGGAGATTCTGCAGAGAAGGATCCCGAGGCGTATACTCAGATACGGTCCGAGTTCGAGAATCGGGTAGATGCAATTTACATTCGCAAAGTCCCCGAAGAGTGCCAGAAGGAGGATACGAGAAACTATGCATCCTTACCCCTCCGCCGTTTCAGTGATCCGGCAGAACTTCCGCACTTTGCACCCAATCGTGATGGCAAAGGCACCGCCGAGACAAGCGGACGCTGATAGAGCGAACGGCCCTCCCTGCCAATCTTTCTAGGCAGGCGATTGCATGGCTGCAAAGTTGAGGAACCAGCCGAGGACGGTAGGGATTGACACGTTGAAGTCCGCTCTTGGGAATGGCGAAGGTCGGCTTGGGGTCGTTGCAGAGATTTGCGTTGCGACCCCTATGCGCAGCCACAACTATGTGCACTTGCCACGAGATTGACGGTACCGGCCTGGATTCGGTGAGGATTCGGGCCGACACCATCTGCACATAGTTACAGCGTCGGCGGGAATCGCATAGTGAGTCTGGCGCCTGGATCCGACGCATGGCCGAGTGGTCCCTTGGCGAGCCGGTTTGAAGCCGGTGGATTGAGCTAATCGGGTGCTTGCCATGGTAGCCCCCTAAAGTGGGACCGCCTCTTCATTCCGCAGCGGAAACTATGTCGAGACCTACTCTGATCGATCGGGCAGAAGCCGCGTCGCCGCTGAATCAACCAAGCGCCCGTGTACGATCTGCGCATAGTTGCGGCCTGCGCATAGGGGTAGGAAGTACCCATTCGCGAGAAATGGAGGCGGACATTGCGGACCGGTCGCAAACTGAAAGGGGTGAACGGCCGCTATGGCCGATGAAGAGACGATGACCGTCCCCGCCTTGGATGACCGCTTATGGGCGCTTACCGGACCTTCCGCAGGCCGAGCCCGGAGGCCCGCTCATCGGTGCGGACGCTCGTGGCAGTTGAGCGAACGTCCCCAGAGGCGAGGAGCAATGCTGCATATTTCGCCCGCTCGCTGAGAGGGGTATGAACTGATTCAAAGAACCGGCAACAGATAATTCGCAAGCGAGACCCAATAGGCCGCCCCCACCGCAAGCGTTTCGTCGTTGAAGTCATAGTGGGGGTTATGCAGCGGAGCACTTGGCTGGCAACCATCAGCTCCCAACCAGATGTAGGCGCCGGGTAGGGCCTGCAGCATGAATGCGAAATCCTCGGACGCCATCGAAGGGGGGATGCCAACACGTACTCCCTGGCTCCCGCGGGTAGCCTTCGCAGCCGCGATTGCATTGTCTGCCTCTTGCGAACTGTTCACGGTTGCTGGGTAGCGTCTCGAATACTCTACGTTTGCAGTGGCTCCCTGAGCCGCGGCCAGTGTTGTTGCCATGGACCTGAGTGCTTCTTCTGCGCGGTCCTGTACCTTGGCATCGAAGCAGCGGACGGTACCGCGGATCAGAACGCTGTCGGGGATCACGTTCCAGGTGTCCCCGCCATGAATCTGCGTCACACTTACCACGATGGTATCCAGGGCGCTCACGAGCCGGCTTGGAATAGTCTGCAGGCCTAGAACGATCTGTGCGACGCTTATGAACGGGTCGACCCCTCGCTCAGGCATAGCGGCATGCGAGCCCCGACCTTGCACTGTGATCTCGAACGTGTCGAGTGCGGCCATCATTGGACCGTGGTTGATGGCAAATTCCCCCGCCGGCAGCCCAGGCCAGTTATGCATTCCATAGACCGCATCACACGGAAAGCGTTCGAAAAGTCCATCCTCAACCATCTCACGACCGCCGCCTTCGTTCTCCTCGGCAGGCTGAAAGATGAAGTGGATGGTGCCTTTGAAATCCCGATTTTTGGCCAAATGACGAGCGGCGCCAAGCAACATGGCCGTGTGCCCGTCGTGTCCGCATGCGTGCATGATGCCCTTGTGGGTCGAGGCGTGGGCAACCATGCCGAGTTCCTGCACTGGCAGCGCATCCATATCGGCGCGCAAACCAATACTAGGACCCTCTCCTGTCGTGATGGTACCGACGACGCCGGTGCGGCCCAGGCCGCGATACACGTCAATGCTCATGCTGGCCAGTTCCCGGGCGACTAGGTCAGCCGTGCGATGCTCTTCGAATGCCAGTTCAGGGTGAGCGTGCAGCTCGCGCCGCCAAGCAAACATTGCGTTGACGACGTCAGGGTCGAGGTTAGGGGTGAAATCGGACATGGCTCAGATCACCGGCTTATGCATAAAGAACTGTGCGATCAGCGCAGCGCCAACAAAAGTGCCAAAATTTGCCGCGAAGGACACGACGACAATGCGCCAGCCCAGCCTGCGGAATGCCGGAACGTCCTTGGCGATGGAGAGTCCCGCGAAAGCGAGGATGGGGGTCGATAGCGCCAGGAAATTGATCTTGCCCGTCATCTCCGCGATGTGCGCGGCGCCCGGGAAGCTGGGGAACGTCAGGACCATACCCACAAGAGACACCCAGACCACGGCCGGCAGACGTGCGCCAGTCAAGCGGTACAGCGCGTAGCCCACGCTCACAACGGCCACGATGATGGCAATGCCGCCCAGCACCAGAGGGTCAACGGGGGATGTCTTGTAGGTAATCCAGTTGCCGCACAGGGCAAAGGCCGCCACAAGCACCCAGGTGAGGACCAGACCTGGCATGCCCAGGCTCGGCGCGGGATCGTGGACGTCCGCTGACAGCGCGGGCGACGACTCAATGGTCGCGCTGGTCGTGCGCCCGATCAGGGGTTCCAGCCGACCGTAGGCCCAGATGGTGAAGGGAAGGGAAAGGAAGAGGGTGAAGTAAGTGCCAATCGTCGTCGTGATTAGATTGCTGGCAGCCGCAAATGTCGCGACGTCCTTGGCCACCTCCGGCGTCTGCTGGGCGGCGATCGAGCCGGCGGCGGCAGCCATCATGCTGCCGGAGCCGACACCGGCGCCCATGGCCAGGGCAAGGGGGTTGAAGATGTTGAGGCTGGCGATCAGGCCCGCCACCACGGCGATGAACACCGCGCCGAAGACCGTGCCCGTCAAGTACTCGGCCAGTACCCCCTGGCCCTCGGGAGACTGCATGCCGAACTTCTCTCCGATGATCGCCAGGCTTGGTTCGCGCCCTACGGAAAACGTCGCTCCGATGGCCTGGCGCTTGATGCCCAGGAGCAGCGCAATCGGCAGTCCGAACACCATCGTGCCGAAGAAGTGGCCGAACTCCTGGAAGACCAGGCCGAAACCGGAGGCTGCGATCTTGGGGAGCGAGCCTCCCACCAGCAGTGCCAGTTTGGCAATGAACAAGAGCAGTGCCGGCTGAAGGATCGTTGCAGCGACACGCTGGAGTTCCGTGCTCACTGCGACACCTGGGGGGAGCTGCTTGCTGGCCAGGCCCCAGGCCCCGCCCATCAGCAATGCCCAGAGTAAGGGAAGTAGAACGATCTTGGCCGGGCCGAGCGGGACGCTGACGTTGCCGATGAACTCGGCGACGACGACCAGAACGAATGCGAAGAAGAAGAGCCTGGCCTTGTCGCCAGTAGTACTCGCGGATGTGGCGGCAGACAACGAATGAGTGGACATGGTGGAATCCTCCGGGTGGGGTTAGGGCGCGCGGGCGCGTGGTGTTGTGGCGGCCGGCGCGGCCGCGCGCGCCACCTCCTTAGCTGTCCAGGCTCGGCGCGTAGCCGAACGACTGGTTCGGGTTGACGGCGGTCTCAACCCAAATGCTCTTCACCTGGGTGTACTCGTGCAGCGCTTCGATGCCGCTGGACCGTCCATAGCCGCTAGCGTCATAGCCGCCGAAGGGCGAGGCCACGTTGATGACTTTGTACATATTCACCCAGAAGGTGCCGGCCTTGACTTGGGACGCCACGCGGTAGGCGCGGCCGATGTCGCTCGTCCAAACCGCACCGGCCAGGCCGAAGTCGCTGTCGTTGGCGATGCGGATGGCGTCTTCTTCCGTATCGAAAGGAATGGCGACGACCACTGGGCCGAAGATCTCGGTCTGCGCCACCGTCATGTCGTTGGTGACGTTCTTGAGCACCGTTGGTCGCACGAAGTAGCCGGGACCCGATGCCTCGCCATTGCTTCCTTCCACCACCGTCGCTCCTTCCTTCACGCCGGTTTGGATCATGTTGAGGACGTGATTGAACTGCTTGGCATTCTGAACAGGCCCAACCTCGGTTTCCGGGGCAGTGGGCTCGCCGACACGAAGCTGGCGGGCACCGTCGGCCACCATTTGCACGAACTTATCGTAGATGCTGCGTTGCACCAGCAGACGTGAGCCTGCCACGCAGCTTTGGCCCGCGTTGCCGAAAATCGCCGCCTGCGCGCCAATTGCAGCGCGCTCCAGGTTTGCATCCTCGAAGACGATATTGGCAGACTTTCCACCGAGCTCGAGCAGGCAAGGGATCCCGCGCTGCGCGGCGGCCGCGGCGATCTTGCTGCCGGTGGGCACGGAACCCACGAATACCACCTTCTTGGTCGCGCGGCTCATCAGGGCCGCTTGCCCCGTCGTATGGCCGTAGCCGGCAAGGATGTTGATGACGCCCTTAGGTAGGCCTGCTTGCTCGGCCAGCAAGGCCACGGCCAACGAACTCAGCGGGGTGAGTTCCGAGGGCTTGAGCAACACGGCATTGCCCATGCAGATCGCCGGTGCGATCTGCCAGCCACAGGTATTCAATGGTGCGTTCCAGGGCGTGATCTGGAGGACCACGCCACATGGCTCCCGGCGTGTGAAGTTGAGGTGGCCGCTCGGCACAGGGATGACGTTGCCGTAGACCTTGTCGGTCCAGCCCCCGTAGTACTCGAACATCTCTGCGACGCGCAGCGCTTCGCCCCGGCAGTCACGGATGGGCTTGCCGGCCGAGAGCGATTCGAGTTGCGCCAGCGGCTCGAGGTTGGCCCGTAGCAAACGGCCGATCTCCTGCATGATGCGGCCGCGCTCCGCATGGCTGACGGCCGCCCAGGCACGTTGGCCCGCGACTGCCGCGTCGACCGCCTTGCTGACGACTGCGCTGCCGGCGTCCTTGTAGCTGAGGAAGGTCTCGCCGGTCGAAGGGTTGACCAGCGGGATCTCTTCGCCTTCGCCCTGCAGGATTTCGCCGTTCACATAGGAGCCGATGATGCCTTGGGGAAAGAAGACGCCAAAGGACGCGAGCAGTTGTTCGGTGAGGTTGTTCTTCATGGTGAGGATCTCCTATTAGAAGTGCTCAAGCCTTTGCGGGCTGGGGACGCGTGCCAAGTTCAACGATGCGGTTAAAGTCCTCATCGTCTTGGATGGTCTCACTGCTCTTGGACCACAGCTCGGCGACCTTGCCGGACAGGGGCAGATCCAGGTCGAGTGCGCCGATCAGTTCCTGCGAAAGGCGCACGTCCTTGCGCATCAGCTTCATGGTGAAGCCCGAATCGAACTTGCCGTTCATGATCCACGTCGGGAAGCTATGTTCGGTAACGAAGCTTCGGCCGGAGCCGGCGTTGATCCCTTGCAGCAGGCGCTCGACGGGCACGCCGGCCTTGGCAGCCATCCGCGTGACCTCGGCAGCCACGATCAGGTGGGAGGCGGTGAAGAGGTTGTTGGCGATCTTTGCGACATGACCTGCACCGACGCCCCCTACATGGACGCGCTTGGCGCTCATTGCCTCCAGCACGGGCATAGCTCTAGCAAGGTCCTCGTCGGAGGCACCAATGACCATGGCCATGGTCCCGGAGATAGCGCCCTTGGGGCCGCCGCTGACTGGCGCGTCCATCATGCTCATGCCAACCGCTGCAAGCTGCGCGGCTAGCCGGCGCGTGGTGTCTGGATGCGAGGTCGAGGTGTCGATCACGAGCACGCCAGGCTTTGCATGGCTGATCAGGCCATCTGGGCCAGCCACGACTTCGGCGACGATCGCTGCTGTCGGCAGTGAGAGGACGAGCGCGTCCGACAACGCCAGCACCTCCTTGACGGTCTCCTTGACCGGGACACCTTCCTTGGCCAGCGCGTCGCGCGTGGCCGCCGAAGCGTCCGTGCCCACGACGGAGAAGCCGCCACGCTGCAAGGATAGGGCCATGCCACGCCCCATGTTGCCCAATCCGATTACGCCAATGGTGTTCATTCGATTTCCTTCGGGTGGATGACTAGTTGCTGTTCTGGCGAGCGGCATGGCCCTGTTCGGACCCCGTCGATGAATCGCGTGGCAGCTCCGCCGTAAGCGAAGAATTGCACTGCACGGATTGGCTAGCAATGGCATGAGCGGTAGAATTGTGTTGCTTTCCAGTCAACACACAGGAGTCGCAATGGCGCGCCCTAGTCCGGAGATGGCGTCCTCCCTTGAGGATCGACGCGTCCGGTATCTTTACGAAGCGGTTGCATCGGGTTCCATTCGCGCCGCGGCGGACAAGCTGGACATGAATCCGTCGGTGGTGAGCCGGCAGATAGCGCAATTGGAAACTGAACTGTCAATGCCACTGCTCGAGCGGCTGGGGCGCGGGGTCAAGCCCACAGAGGCCGGTCAGATGCTAGTGGAGTACTACAGGCAGCATACGTCTCATAAGGAGGACGTACTCAACAAGCTCGGCGAGGTCGCAGGCCTTGTGCGCGGGCATATCGACCTTGTCCTCGGGGAGGGCTTTGTTGGCGACCTGATGGCGGAACCCTTGCAGGCGTTCTGGAAAAAACACCCGCATCTCACCGTCAGTCTGAGTTTGGCCGGTACCAACGAGGTCTTAAGGCGTGTGGCCGAGGATCAGGCCCATATCGGCTTGGTCTACAACCCGCCCGTGAGCGCAAGCATTCGTTCCAGAGCAGCGATTCGCCAACCGATGTGCCTAATCGCCAAGCCCAATCACCCGCTAGTAGCGTTAAAGCGCGAGCCAGTTTTGCGGGACATTGCAGGCCATGATTTGGCGATGATGCACGGGTCCTACGGCACGCGCCAAGCCATCGAACTTGCGAGTCAATTGGAGCACCTGCGACTCGTTCCGAAGCTAACGACCGACTCCATTTCGGTGGTCAAACACTTCGTGAAGGCAGGGCTTGGCGTCGGGTTGCTTCCTGCCTTCGCCGTTACACAGGAAGTCGACGCAGGCGATCTGGTGGCAATTCCCATCAATAACCGGATCCTGGCGAGCGCGGAGGCGCATATCGTCACGCGTCTCGGCAGGCAGTTGCCGATCGCGTCGAATCAGCTCTTGCTACAGCTCATATCCACGATGCGTGCTTTCCGGGACGCGAAGCCGAGAAGGAGTGGCAAGGCATGACGGCATGTTGCAGCAACTCAACCGTTGAGTCCCTGGCAGAGGTGCTGCGCAGCGGTGGCGTGGTTGGGTACCCGACGGAAGCAGTCATGGGACTCGGTTGTGACCCATGCAATGAAACTGCCGTTCGACGAATCTGTCATCTCAAGGTTCGATCCGTCAGTCAAGGACTACTATTGATAGCGGCGGACTTTGGGCAAATTGCAGGATTTCTCGACTTGAGGGGGATATCCGAGGACCGCCTCCGTGAAGTCACAGAAACCTGGCCGGGCCCGCACACATGGGTGTTCCCGCGCAGCGAGCATGTGCCCTCGTGGGTAAGTGGAACGCGAGGTGGGATCGCGGTGCGCGTGACAGCGCATCCGCCCGCGAGGGCTCTTTGTCGGGCATTCGGCGGCGCGCTTGTCTCGACGAGCGCGAATCCTAGTGGCGAGCCTCCTGCAGTCAACACTGAGCAACTGAAGCGATACTTTGGCCGCGCGCTAGACGGCGTGCTGGATGCGCCAGTCGGCACACTGAGTCGGCCGACCGTCATTCGGGATGTGATCACCGGGCAGGTGATGCGAGCCTAAGCCGGGAGTTGCGGCACGGGTCGAAGCGCGAGTTCTTCGGCGCTTGCCAGCAACTGGGAAACGAATACCTGCACTGCGGGATGTTTTCGTTCGCCTCGGCGATAGGCGACCGAAATACGTCGCTTCATTTCTGGGCGAAGTTTGACCGCTCGCACGTCAGAAGGGGTATGGGATAGCCTGAGACCCGGAATCACGGAAACCGAGCAGCCGGCGGCGACCATGGCGCCGAGGATCTCGAATCCGCGGCACTCTGCATTGATTCGCGGTTCGTAACCCGCGCGTCGGCAGAGGTTGACGATGAATTCGGCGTAGAAGCTCGACGCTGAATCCAGGGCCCATGCCTCATTCTTCAACTCTCCCATCGACACCGTCGCGCGATCCGCGAACCGGTGACCGCACGGCAGTAACGCGTACAGTACATCTTCCAGGAGAGGAACCTGCTCGACGGTCTTATCCTCTCGCCGCAACCGGAAAGTCAGGTCATCTACAAATGCGATGTCGGCCCGCCATGAGCCGAGCGCGGCTAACCCGTCCGCAGGCTCCATTTCCTCAAGCACTATCTCAAGGAAGGGGTAGGACACACCCAGCGTCTTGATCACATGTGGCAACAACGCTGCGGCAACGGTCGGAAACGCCGCAACACGGATCTTGCCAGCAATCTCCCTCTTCAACTGGGCCAAATCCGACTTGGCCTCCTCGAGCACACCTAGCAAACGCTCGACATGAGCCACCAGTACTTCGCCCGCGGTCGTTAGCCTCACTCCCCGCCCTTGCCGCTCGGTCAGCTTGATCCCCGCTTCCTCCTCCAACTGCGCGATCTGCTGTGAGACGGCCGAGGGTGTCAAAAAGAGCGCATCAGCCACGGCAGCCATGGTCTGGCGTGTTGAGAGTTCGCGCAAGGCGCGCAGTCGACTGATTTCCATACGGGGAGGGTATACCCAAATAAACAGTTTTGCTAATGTATATCGTAAGAATACATCAATAGACCTATACGAATGTTGTTCCTAGGATGGAGGCATCCCACAACCCGTCTCGCCCGAGAGGAACCAGATGAAACACTTTGCCGTTCTCTGCCAAGCCGCTGTAGCCAGTGCGATCTGCTTTGCTGCAGGCCACGCTAGTGCAGCAACTTCCGTACTCGACACGGTTAAGGCGCGGGGCGTACTGAACTGCGGAACCGACAATGCCGCCCCTGGCTTTGGATATCTCAACACCAAGACCGGCGAGATGACCGGCATGGACGTGGATCTCTGCAAGGCGGTGGCCGCCGCGGTGCTGGGCGATGCGAAGAAGGTGAAGTACGTGGTGGTGACCGACAAGAGCCGCTTCAATGCGGTGCAGACCAATCAAGTGGATGTCGTGTTTGCCCACACGACGCTCAAGCCTGCGCGCGAATCGGCGGTGGCAGTGGACTTCCTGCCAATCTATTTCTACGACGGCAACGGAATCATGGTCAAGGGCAACAAGATTCAGAGTGTCAAGGCACTCAATGGCGCCACCATTTGCACGACTCAAGGATCGGCGACGGAGCAGACACTCTCGGGCTACATCAAGTCCCAGGGCTGGAGTCCTTCGACGAAGGTGCTCACCTATGAGAACCTGGAAAAACTGTTCGCCGCCATGGAGTCCGGTCGATGCCAAGGCATGAGTACCGATCGATCCGCCCTCGCCACGTGGAAGGCCAACGCGCCCAACCCCGCCGACTACACGATCCTGCCGGAGACGCTGGACAAGTCCCCTTTTGCCGGCTTCACGGTCGCGAACGACTCCCGTTGGCGCAACGCTCTGCGCTGGATTGTCTTCGCTACTTTCCAGGCAGAGGAGTACAAGATCGACGCGAAGAATCTGGATGCGTCGAGGAAGAGCCAAGATCCCTTCGTGCAGAAGTTCCTTGGCGTCAATGGCAGCTTTGGGCCGGATTTCGGCCTGCCTGCGGATTTCGTCAGCAAGGTCATCGGTCAGGTTGGCAGCTTCGGCGAGATCTATGAGCGCAATCTTGGCCCCAAGACATCGACCTTCATCGATCGTAAGGGCACCCTCAATGCCCCTTGGAGCCAGGGCGGTGCACTGTATTCCCCTCCGTGGATCTGATACCCCGCAGGCGCGCGGGCTCAATGCCCGCGCCGAACGAGAACCGTACCTCAGAAGCCGCCATGAATCGAATAGTGAATCCGACGTCGATGGAGCCGTCCACGCCACCCAACACGGCAGCAGGAATGGCCTCCCTCGCCGCATTGTCTCCGCGTCCCGGACTGTCAACGTCAACTCGCCTAGGCTTGCGCGTAGTCAAGTTCGCCAAGCAGGCGGGAATCGTCTTGGCGGCCTTGGCCTTGGTCGCTTGGCTTGCACTGAGTGTGCGTGCGGGCCTGGCGCGCAACGGCATTGGCTTCGACATGGGCTTCTTGAGGCAGGCAGCCAACTTCGATATCAGCGAGGGCTATATTGTCACGTGGAAAGGGATACGCTCGTTCACCGCTGCTGATACCAACGCGGAAGCGTTGCTGGCCGGCTTCTACAACACCATCAAGGCGGCCGCGGTGTCCATCGTCCTTGCTACGGTGCTCGGTCTACTGGTAGGCATGGCGCGTATCTCGCACAATTGGCTCGTTCGCCAGTTGAGCTTCGGCTTTGTTGAGTTGGCGCGCAACACGCCAATGCTCATCCAGTTGGTCTTCTGGTACTTCGCCGTGGTCTTGCAGATGCCCGCCCTGACGGACGCTTCGCGTTGGTTTGGTGGGATTCTGTTCAGCAAGCAGGGGCTTTACGTGCCGGCGGTAGTGCTGGCCGAAGATGCGTCGAATGGCGCTCTGTGGAGCTTGTTTGCGGGCACTGCCTTCGCGCTAGCGGCATTCGCTGCACGCAAGGTGCAGCGAATGGGGCATCTATTCCTCGCTTTGAGCGCAGCCGCACTGGTTGCCGCCATCGCACTGGGCTTTCCGTTGACCGTCGCCACCCCGCACGTTGATGGGTTCCTGGTGGATGGCGGTGTGGCAGCCAGTCCGGAGTTCGCGGCATTGTTCCTTGGGCTCAGCGTCTACACCGCAGCATTCATTGCGGAAATCGTCCGTGGCGCCATATTGGCTTTGCCGAAAGGTCAATGGGAAGCTGCGGCGGCACTGGGGCTGTCCAGGCGCTATGCCTTTCGGGACGTCGTCATTCCGCAAGTGTTCCGCGTGGTGCTGCCTGCTTTCGGAAACCAGTACATCAGCCTGGCCAAGACCACCTCGCTCGGTATCGCCATCGGCTTCTCCGATCTCTTCAATGTCTATGGCACCGTAGCCAATACGTCTGGCCGCAATCTTGAAGGCGTGATCATGGTGATGCTTGCCTATCTTGTGCTCAGTTGGACAATCAGTTTCGTGGTCAATTTCGTCAACAGACGACTTCTTCTGGCAGGAGCATCGCGATGACTGCTGCATTTCCGCGCTGGGCACGGCGCAACCTGTTGGCGACACCCTTTGACACGGCGTTGTCGATCCTCTTCATTCCGCTGTGCCTGTGGATGCTGTTCAGCGTCGGCAACTGGGCCATCACCCAGGCGCAATGGCACGTGGTTGGCGACAATTTGCGCGTCCTCATGGTTGGCACGCTCCCCAGCGAGATGACGATTCAGCCCTGGCTCGCCACCGGCATCCTCGCGTTGGTCAGCGGCATGACCGTCGCGCTGGTCACATGTGCGCGTCGCCGAGTGCTTGGCATTGGTGTAGACATCGCTGCGCTAGCAGCCGCGGGATGCGCGTTCACGGGCATCTTTCAACTGGCATGCGCGCTAGGCTGCGTCGCCGTGGGTCTTGCAGGCTGGCTAGTCGTCGACGTCTGGCCATCACTGCGCAAGATGGTTGGTGTGGCCTGGCTGCTCGGCTTGCTCTCCATCGGCGCGTTGCTGGCGCCGGCCGGCACCGAGCGTTGGGGCGGCTTGCTGATGGGGGTGCTCTTTACATTGCTGGCCGCGGTATTGAGCGTGCCGCTGGGCATCGGCCTGGCGCTTGGGCGGCGTAGCCGATTTGCAAGCGCACGCATTATCTGCACCGGCTACATCGAGGTGATGCGTTCACTGCCACTGATTCTGATCGTCTACTGGGTCTGGATCATTACCCCGCTGGTGTCGCCGCAGAATGCCATGCCGGACCTGGTGCGGGGGCTGCTTGGCTTCACGCTGTTCTTTGCGGCCTACGTTGCGGAGTACGTACGCAGCGGGCTGCAGAGCGTTCCGCGCGGGCAAATCGAGGCCGCTCAATCGCTGGGACTGTCGCCAGCGCAGATCAGCCGTGACGTGGTGCTGCCCCAAGCGTTGCGCGTCGTCATGCCAGCACTGGTCGGCAACGTGCTCGATATCTTCAACAACGTGCCTTTGCTATTCATCATCGGCCTGACGGACTTTCTGCGGGCCGGCCAGATGGTGCTAGTCAATCCACAGTCTGGCGGTCGAACCTACGAATTGTACGCCTTCATGTTTCTCGTCTATCTCGCTGTGGCTTCGCTGATCACATTTGGCGCGAGACGCCTGGAAGCACGGATGGCCATTGGCCACCGCTAACCCAACAATCCTTTAGGTATCCCATGAACAACATTGTCCAGATCGAGTCGGTCAAGAAATCCTTTGGCCCTGTTCAAGTCTTGCGTGGCGTCGATCTTTCGGTGGCAAGAGGCGAGGTACTGGTCATCATTGGCGCCAGCGGCTCGGGCAAGTCCACGTTGATACGGTGCGTGAACGGCCTCGAAGCGTTTCAGGAGGGGCGCATCGTTGTCGACGGGTGCGAAATGCCATGCGAGGCCGAGCGGGAACTCAGTGAAGACAAGCGCTTGAATGAGGTCCGCAAGGGAGTTGGCATGGTCTTCCAGCAATTCAACCTGTTTCCGCACAAGACGGTGCTGGAAAACGTTTCGCTCGCGCCCATCCGGGTGCGCGGCAAGACCAGGGAAGCGGCCGAGGCGATGGGACGTCGATTGCTCGAGCGCGTTGGCCTGAAGGACCACGCAACGAAGTTTCCCTCACAACTTTCTGGCGGGCAGCAGCAGCGCGTCGCCATTGCCAGAGCACTGGCAATGGAGCCGCACGTCATGCTGTTCGATGAGCCCACGTCGGCGCTCGATCCGGAAATGGTCGGAGAAGTGCTGGACGTCATGCGCGAGCTGGCGGCCGAAGGCATGACGATGATGATTGTGACCCACGAGATGGGCTTTGCGAGAGAGGTTGCCAATCGCGTCGTCTTTGTCGACCAGGGAAAGATCCTCGAGCAGGGGGCGCCTGAACAGATCTTCGACTCGCCCAAGGAAGAACGCACTCGGCTGTTCCTCTCCAGGGTACTCAAGCATTGAACGAATAACACACCGCAGACGAACTCCCCAAGGGATGAGATCGTCATCAAATGATCATGAAAGTTTCAGGAATGAACCCAATGGCTGCGACAATTGTCGGCGACCAAAAGTCGACCGCACTCTGGCACAGGTTGACCGAGCAGGCCAAGACTTTGTCAAGAGCGTGCCCGAGCCTTGCCGAGACACTGTCGGAATCGATCCTCCAGCATCCGTCCTTCGCGAGCGCCCTTGGCGCAATGCTCGCACAGTCACTCGCCAACGTTACGCCGCCGGCGCTGCGCCTGGGTCCTCTTTTCGAGCAAGTGCTGCGGTCGCATCCGGAGATCGAGGTGTCGGCTGCATTGGATCTTGAGAAGCTGGAGGCGGTGAACCCAGCTTGCCCGGATGTTCTTACGGGCTTTCTTAGCTTCCGAGGTTTCCAAGGTCTGCAGCTATACCGGCTCAACCATGCCTTGCTGGGCGATGATCAGGGTGAGTTGGCAGTTCTTCTTCAGAACTGGGGTGCCATCCACTACGCCATGGACATCCATCCGGCCGCGCGCATTGGCGATGGCGTCTTTTTTGATCATGGCATGGGTATCGTGATCGGCTCGACTGCCATCATCGAGGACGGCGTGAACATGTGGCACGGCGTTACCCTCGGCAGTACCCTGACCCAGGGCGGGGACCGCCATCCAAAGGTCCGCCGAAACGCAACCGTCTGCGCGGGTGCCACGGTGCTTGGCAACATCGAGATTGGCGAAGGTGCCATCATCGCCGCCGGCAGTGTGGTGTTGAAGCCTGTTGCCCCAGGCCGCGTGGTTGCCGGTGTTCCGGCCAGGGATGTGGGAAGGGTGCCGGAGCGGCTCGATGCGATTGACGAGACCGTGAAACGCGCAACGACTGTCCAGGAGCTTTGAGATGGCTAACGTCAGATTTGGTATCGATCATCCGGTCGTTACGGTTCGCGACTTTGATCGCGTGCGCGAGCAGTTCAAGAACCTCGGATTCACGCCCAATCCGGTCGGGTATCACCCGTGGGGCACAACGCTGTCGCTGCTGATGTTCAAGGACAACTTCATCGAGATCATCGCCGTCAACGATCCCTCGAAGTTCGGAACGAATTCGGTCAATGGCTTCTGCTATGGACGCAACGTCGGGAAATTCACCGACCGTGTCGAGGGACTGGGGCTGGTGGCGTTGCACAGCAAGGACGCCCGCGCCGACCATGCAGCGCTTGTCGAAAGCGGCTTGCAATCGCAAGGCCTGATCGACTTCCGGCGCAACATGACAAAGCCGGATGGCACGCCGGACGTCGCCGTCGTCTCCTTAGGGCTCTTTCTAAACGAGGAGCAGCGCGACGTGTCGAATTTCATCTGCCACCAACATCGGCCCGAACTGATTTGGGTGCCGGCATGGCAAGACCACCCCAACGGCGTGGTTGCCGTGACGGCCGTGACCTATCTGGCTAAGCAGCCCCTGGATCTGGCCGAGCGCTACCTCGCCTTTTACGGCGATGCGCACGTTGCCCAGTCCAAGGACATCGTCGAAGCCGACACCAGCTGCGGCCTGATCCGCATCCTGTCACCGCGCGCGGCCGCGGATTACTACGGCTCCATACCCATGCCGGATTGGAAGGGCGATACGCAACCGCATGGCATCGGCCTAACTGTCAAAAGCCAGGCCCCAGCGGTACTGGAGAGCCTTTGGCAGTCAAATGGCGTTGACGTCCTGCGAAGTGCCCGCGACACCTGGCTCATATCGCCAGAACAATGCGGCAACGTGATCATGGAATTCAGCGCGTAGTGACGAGCGGCAAACCGTCTCGACCCTCAATGCCGCACCTGGCAACCGTCACCACATCTCGCAATGAGAGGGATCGGAGTGTTGTCTTGCGGTCAACGGAAATTCACTTCCGATGCCGTTGCTTAGTAACGACGGCTCATTCATCCTTCAGACAGGCTAGGTACTAATCAACGCATCGGAGAGCAACTCGTGGCAGTCAGTGTATTCGACCTTTTCAAGATCGGCATCGGGCCATCGAGTTCGCACACCGTGGGGCCCATGCGCGCCGCCCGGATGTTCACGCAGGTCCTGGGTGGAGAGGCGGGCAGCAGCGATGTTTGCCGTATCCGCGCCGAAATGTTTGGCTCGCTCGGGGCCACCGGCAAGGGACACGGCACCGACAAGGCCGTGCTGCTGGGCCTCGCTGGCCACGAACCTGACACGATCGACGTTGAACGGATACCCCGCTATCTCGAGGAAATCCGTGCGAGCGAATCGGTCTCCTTGGAGGGGGGCACGCGTCTCACAATCAAGGAAAAAGAAGACCTGATTTTCTATCGGCGCGAGACGCTGCCGTTCCACGCCAACGGCATGCGCTTTACGGCGCTGTCTGGGGCCGGGGACACAATTATGGAGCGGACCTACTACTCTGTGGGCGGAGGCTTCATCGTTAGCGAACAGGTGGCCGTGGACGGAAGCAAGCAGAAGAGAATCGCACCGGACGTGACTGTGCTGCCGGTCCCATTCCGCTCAGGACAGGAACTACTGGGGCAGGCGACTCACCTCGGCTGCAGTATCGCCGAGATTATGCGCCGCAACGAGCGGCACTGGCGTTCAGATGCGGAGACGCGAACGAGATTGCTGCACATATGGGCTGTCGTGCGCGGTTGCATCGAACGTGGTTGCCGAACCGAAGGCGTGCTGCCTGGCGGGTTCAATGTTCGGCGACGGGCGGCGGCTTTGGCCAGGCGCCTTGAATCGGGTGTTGGGCGCACCGACGATCCATTGGTGGTGATGGACTGGGTTAACATGTTCGCCTTGGCCGTGAACGAGGAGAACGCTGCCGGCGGCCGTGTCGTAACCGCGCCCACCAATGGTGCGGCCGGTATTATCCCTGCAGTGCTCCAGTACTACGTGCAGTTCGTGCCTGGCGCTTCGGAAGACGGCATAGTTGACTTTCTTCTAACTGCGGCAGCAATCGGGATTCTGTATAAGGAGAATGCATCGATTTCGGGAGCTGAGGTCGGCTGCCAAGGAGAAGTGGGCGTGGCCTGTTCGATGGCGGCAGGTGCATTGTGCGCCGTGCTCGGCGGTAATCCCGAGCAGGTCGAGCACGCAGCCGAAATTGGCATGGAGCATCACCTTGGGCTGACGTGCGACCCGGTTGGTGGCCTGGTGCAGATACCGTGCATCGAGAGGAATGCCATAGCCTCCGTCAAGGCGATCAACGCTGCCCGCATGGCGATGCACGGAGATGGCACGCATCACGTGAGTCTGGACAAGGTCATCAAGACAATGCGCGAGACGGGCGCCGACATGCTGACCAAATACAAAGAGACCTCGCGTGGTGGCCTGGCAGTCAATATTGTCGAGTGCTGACGGACGAAATTGTTCAGAAGGTCGCTCCCGGCGCTTCTCGTTGCCGGAAGACGCAAGGTTCCTTCGCATCAACAACTCGCCAAGGAAGGGCCGGGCGGGCCCGCCACCCAGAACGGCACAACGAGCTGCTGCTGCCATCGAACAAGAGATGCTGTCGGGATACATACGCCATGTCATCGGGCCTAGTGATCTTGCGAGTCATCGTCACGAAAACCAGGGTCATTCCGACACACCCAGCGCACCGCTAAGAGGAGCGCAATGAGCAGAACCACGGCGTATCCACCTACAACGAGTGCGACAGTCATGTTGACCCCATCACGTGTCCGTAGTCGAGAAACTGCCCGCTATGCAGGAGTGGTAGTGCAGGTGGTATCAGGGACTACAAGAAAGGTTGTATCGATGCGTTGAAATGGCATACGACAGAATTTGAATGTGGCTTTTCGCCTTATTCATCCACCGCAAGACTGCCAAACGCTGTCCGCACGGTTGTTCAGCACGGAGGCCCCAGTGGCGTAGCCGCCCAGGTCTGCAATGGGCTGGGAGAGTTCCCTTGGCAAATTTTTGGCGACCAAGTACCACTGCGAATCGTTAGCGCGGCCGGAGCGCTGTGCGTGTTGTAGGGTTCCTCGGGCATTTGCAATTGCTTGAATCAGGGCTGATTTCGAGTCGGTTGCGTTTGCAGTTCCATATGCCGCTCCTGGGTCGTCCGCGGCGTTGGACAATGCCGGCTTCGTCAAGCTGGACAACGTTGCCGTGATGGCGAGAAAGACCAGCATCGGGCCAAGGATCATGTTTCGGGTAGGCGTTGCTTCATTTGTTCGATGGCCGTTTTCGCCAGCACGGTGCATTCGGTGTTCCTTTCTTGCAATGTCGCCCGGAATCTCTCGGGAGACTCGCAAGCAACGCTTCAGGCGGCAGGTTTGGGGTGAGGATTTCCAGCAAGCTCAGGCGCGCTTGCCGGGCGGCGAAGGACGTCGTTTCAGGCTTGGTTTTCATAGTCGTATAAAATTACAAAAATAAAATTGATAGATTAAAGCTATTTTGTGTTTTGGGCTTCATACGTCTCGTCTTCTCGCCAGATCAAGGGGTTAGGCCAGGCTTCTCCTGATGCATCTAAGGCCGGTTGGGGTTGTGCGGCAGGCTCCGTCACCGTCCCTACAACTTCTGCTCGCAACCCAGCACCGACAAGGGAATGCCTGCGCCTCGGGCACTCTTGAGGACTTCCTGTGGGCTATCGTGTAGTAGTGTAACGTAAAACATCACAGTGTGATGTCGTGGTTCATGTGATTCACTTGCTACTCAGTCGACCATTACGACCGTGCGTAAGAGGTCACACATGAACGAGTTAGGGAAGGCTGCATTGGTGAGGGCGGTAGGACAGGCGATTGCATCGAAGCGCGCCGCCGTCGGGCTGTCTCAAGAGAAGGTTGCGGAAGCGCTGGGCATCAGCCGAGAGGCAGTGTCCCGGATGGAAACGGGAGTAGCGATTCCTTCTGTGGTTCGGCTTGCCGAACTAGCTGAGATTTTCGGCTGCGGGATAGAGGAACTGCTGACAAATGCTTCGAACCGGAAAGTGGACCAGGCCAGGAAAATTGTGGAGCTGCTAGAGGGACTGAGCGACGAGAAACGCGAAATGCTGATGAGTGTGATTCGGCAACTGGTCGGCGGTCTAACAAGCAAGTAACAAATGCTGGGCTGATCGGGCGCTAGTCTTCGCTGCAGGGGCGTGGGTAACACATCTGCTGCATCTGTATAACGAGCGTGTGTTATCCCTGGATCAGCACCTCATCATTGGCGCGCACGCAACTTTGCAGTCTCTGACAGTTAGCGCGCGAGGCGATGCAGCCACCATCGCCGAGTCTTCCTGTTCTCATAGGGCGTGATACTCATTTGCAAATGATGTCCTTCCAGCAAGGGAGAGTTAGATGGTCGGTATGCTGGTCATGAGTGCCTTCTGCATTGCATTTTGTACCCTCTGCATGGTGATGCTGAACGGTGCGGAAAAAGCGAAAGAGCGCAGGAATAACGCGCCCTCTGATCGCTCAGCAACGGGAAACAGCCACTTCGGTGGCTGTCTTCGTTTCTGGGTTCCCAGCAGATGCAGGTGATATGACGCTGCATTTCGCTACCATTGTCACGCATCCGATCAAGACAGATCGAGTCCTTGTAGACGGTCTACATCGATATCGCGACGGATTCCGTTTGTGTTCCGGTCTGGCCAACGGAAGGAGTCGTCGGCCTAGCCAGAGGCAATAGTGGGCGCCATCAGGGGCGCCGCCGCCGCAATGCATGGCTCTATTTGTTCGCGTCCTTCTCCACTCCGTTCGTCTGGTGCGCGACGGCCGCCTGCGAGCGCGCGCCATCTAGGATGCGATACAGCGCCTGTCGCGAGATCCCCAGAGCGGCGGCAGCCGCCTTTTTCTCCTGCCCGGATTTTTCCAACGCCGCCCGGACCTCCTCGATCGTCGGTCGCTTTCGCTTCACCGCCCCGTGCCGGCCGAGATAGGCCTCGCTCTTGGTCGCCCGGGAATGACCCGCCGCCTCCACGATCCGTTTCATGCCCAGTTGATGAAGTGCGTCGGCCGGCTTCGCTCCGCCCTGGATGGCCGAGCGTTCGCCGGTGATTCGGTGGTAGAGGCCGTTCAGGTACTGGTGCCGCAGCCCATGCGCCGTCACACGCAGAGCGCCCTTGGTCACGCCATGCGTCCGCAGCACGTGGTAGAAGTGATTCCTCCACCGGTCCAGGGTGTAGCCGAGCGGAATGGTGGTTCGGCTCTTGCTATTGGCCAGCCGGCATGCTGATGCCAGTAGCACGTACTGCGCCTCAAACTCGATCTGGACGTCGCGATTGAGGCCGCCCTTGGTACCGGCGTCCACCAACAGCGCACCGTCAACGGTCACTCGGTGTGGCCGTAGGAGGAACGATTCCTTTGCGCGCAAGCCGAACGCCGCCTGTAGTTTTAGCTGGATCGCAACAAAGCGGTCTGTGCGCTCTATCTCCGCCAGCAGCGCGCCGATTTCCACGCCTTGGGCTTCCCAAGTCTTCTCCACTTCGGTGGAATAGGTCCGGCGATACTCCTCCGGCCGCTCGACGTAGTCGTCGAGCTTCCCGACCAGATTGGGCTTACCCATCCAGGCTGCAATGGTGCGCAGATAGGTCAGCTTGTTCTCCACGGTCCCAGGCGCCTGGTTCAGCTTGAGCACCCACTTCCTGACCAGGTGCGCAACGTGCTTCTGCTTCAGATTCCACGGGCTGGTCAGCTTGTAGCCGTCCTCCCGCAGTTCTCGGAATGCGGCTAACAAGTTCACCACGCGTCGATACTGTGTTTCAAACGAAACCGGCTTGTCACTCAGCCGAGACGGGCTCCGGATCTTCCGGAGATGCTTTGCTGCCAGCAGCTTAAAGGCATCGATGAACTCCGGGGGGAGACCAGAGCGTTCGGCAATGCCTGCGTAATCGATAGTCATCATGATAGCGACTCGGTTCTGAAGTTATGACGGCATTTCGTATAGCCAGCGCTTCTAACTCGGAATTGGGCTGCTGTTCTCTGGTTGAGCTTGAACCTTCGCTATTGAATCGGCGGCCTGGCCCGAATCAACCGCCCAAGGGTCAGGCTGCCTGTGCTTTATCTCTCCAGTCGTTGCGAGCAAACCGATGTACGGTTGAGGGCGTTGTCCGTTCTGCATTGCGTTGGACGCTACTTGGCCCTCCGGTTGATTACGGTTTTGCCCGTTCTCCATGCCGCTGGCGTTCTTGGCGGACTCTGCGAGATCGCTCCGCCCTTCAGGGCGGCGTTGACAGCGTTGTCTGCTGTAAATCCGGAGCCAAATTCAGTTCCGAGAGCGTCTCCCAAGTGACAACCATCCTTTGGGCTAAGTCGAGGTCAGTTCCCAGCAAGTGCGCGATGTCCGCATAGTCGCGGCCCCTCGCACGCAGCATCGCTGCATGGTGAAGCGCCGCCAGACGGATCCTTACAAAGGTTTCCCGGCGACCTTTCTCGGCCTCGAGCGCTGAGATGTGGAAGTCCTTCTCCACGAGTTTGACGTGTAGGCGCTGAACGTCATCCGTGAGAATGCGGTTCGCTTCCGGAAACTTGGCGACAGCCCGACAGGCCTCCTCAAGAGCCTTGGTGGAAACTTGACTGAAGGCTCGAGTCTGGACTTCCAACGTATAGGCTTCACGCAACCGAAGTGCCGGTAAGACTTCGCGCGTAATCCACACCCGGAACGACTTGACTGCCGGGAGTTTGCTGCCGCAGATCAGCATATAGAGGTTGGCTTCACTGATAAAAGCCAAGCTCTGAACACCGCCGTTCGTAGGCGTGTCGAACTTCGCTACCCTGTCCGCATCCTCACAGAGCTTTTCGATTGCCGACCTCGAGTTGTTATAGCCAAGGACCACGCAAAGGTCGACCACGCAAAACCAGGATTGGCCATCCTTGTCAATCAGAGCGCGGACATTTTGCTCCTGATATGTGAATTGGACTATGTCATGGGGTGGTGGCCGCCGATCGGCCATGTTGTCAAATATTTCACCGTACATAAAGAACCTCCTTTATCCGGTTTCCAAGAGCGCTAATGAGTCCGCGCCAGATAGGCCGCCGTATTCGGCACGCCTTCCAATATTTATACAAGGCAGTTTGTGTCACGCAACAACCGAATTCACCGGTACTTCTGATCGAATTTGGGTTCCGCCCACTCCTGCGTACGCGTTCAATCCAATAGCTCCGTCCTTTAGCGATTCCGCCGATTAGCCTGGCGCGTGGAGCAAACGCAGCCCGACCATCGCAGCAACGTTTCCGTCGCCGCGCCCACGCACCCTACCTCTGGTCGTGGATTCTGATTTGGCATTTTTGTGCAGGCTGCCACGGGCCTGTGTTGTGGGCTGAACCGCTGGTAATACGTATGCGGCCACCCCGCATGACCCGGTCATCCCGCCGCTGTGTATTGGGCTTCGTGATCGGTGTCCTCGCCTCCTGGCGATCGGGATGTATGGCTATTGGGTGTGCCCTCTGGAGTGTCCGTGTTCGGAGAAACTGTGCCCCATCCAGCCGAACAGAAAAAAACTTCCCGCAAAGCTAGGAGCCGTCAGGTGTTGGACGTCCTCAGTATTGGCAATCGTAGGCGCGTCAATGAACGGAAAGAAGCCGGTCAGCATCGGCACATGGACCAGTGCACGAGCGCGCAGTGTCCACGGAAGGACTGGTCATGGAGGCAGCTGCTTGGGGCTCTGCGGACCGTGCACGCGCTGAGTTTTCGAGTACCACTGCCGTTGAGGTCGGCACCTATGAATTCTTGGCCCACCGTTACCTGGGCATACGGTAATGATCTCCGATTTTTATTTGTTTGTGTGTAAAAAATTAATCCGCAAGTCGTCCCTTGCATTTCTGCAACATAAGTCGAAGATTCGTGCTCGTACAATGCTCAGATATTGAGCTGACGAATTTCTATCGGATTCATATAACTAATGGGGAATTTGAATATGCTGTACCAATGATCATGGCATTGATGCACAATTCTTGTTTTAACAAACGATATCTAGAATTTATTGAAAAAATCGACGAATACGTACATTTCTAGGGTTGATTGGTTGGTCAAAGTGGTGATCACGCGAATTTCGGCGGTGCCGGATAATGGAACGGCAACTGGCGAGTTACCCGCGAGCTGGCCACGCTGCGCGCCAACGCGCGTCACGCGGCCAGTGCCGCCGAGGCCGAGCGCGACGCGGCGCGCGCCAAGACTGCCGCCGCGCGCGGACGTGGCGGCAGTCTTGGCGCGCAGCTGGCCGAAGCGCGGCAGGAGCACAAACCGTGCAGGCGGAACTGGAGGCCGCAGGCCGTCAACTGGTCGAACTGCGTATCCAATTCTCGCCAGAGCTGGAGCGCGCGCCGAGCGGGCCGAAGCCGAAGCGGCGCCGGCAGAATTGCGTGTGGCGCCGCGCGAGCGGGATGGTGGTGGGCGGCGGCGCCGACCGCGAAGGACGATCAAGGGGCGCCTACAATCCCTCTCAACCTTGATGACGGCAACGATGGCAACGACGGCAACTGAACACGAGCGTGCGGACGCGATCCGCTAGATCCGGGCGCAGATGGCCGACTACGGGCTGACCATGGTCGAGTTGGAGGCGGCGGGATGCTTGTGCCGCCACCGTCGCGAGCCCACGCCCGGTCCGCTACCGCAACGCCGAGGGGCTCGCTTGGGGCTGCGGCGAGCGGGCAATGCGGGGCAGAGCGTGGAGTTTTTCCGGGTTGAGTAGGAGGAGCGAGCAACTGATAGCCGCAGCCGCTGTAGCACTTGCGCCGCCGTGCTTTCGGTTCAAGTCGCAATACACACATGCGCTCCCCGTCGCGGGTTTCCTCCCAGCCATCGCGCAAGCTATAGCCTTCCCAGCAGCCAAGCTGGGCCGTCACGTCACTTAAAGTCACCTCCACCTTCCCGTCGCTGTTGTTGCATGGCAACGATAACAGCAACGGCTGCAGGATTCGGCGATCATACGCTCAGGAAGGCACAGGGCCGAGTTCGGCCACGAACCGCCGTTCGAACGTGCCAGCATCCTGCCATTCAGACGGCTCCAACGCTCCCAAAACGGCCATTCGGGCGAACACTAAATTGACCGGTACCAACCAACGGGCTCATCTACATTGGGAGTTCCTCGAAGACCGCTTACACGAGCTGGCAACTTCCGCTTTGGGTCGCGGAATCGGAAACCTTTGCAGATGAACTGGGAACTAAAGTGGGAAACTGCTACGCATCACTATTTACCTCGACTTAGTTCCCGAAGTTTCCCGTATTTAGTTCCTCGTGCTCTGCAAACCGGTATAGCGTGAGCAGATCCTAGTTGAGTGAGCTACCTTGCGCGACAACTTCACCGGCAGTGATCTGTGGTGGGTTTGGGAGCAGGGGGGCCAATTTCTCCCGTACAAAGCCCGCAGCCCTTTTGTTTGATTCTTCCGCGCCGGATTTGTCCTGAAAAACGCTCGTGGAAATCATGACGCCTGACCCGGCATCCACCCAGTAGTACGCCACGAACCCCGGGATCTGAGAGATGAGGGGTAAGAAACCTTCATTCACCAGCCGCCCAGCCTCACTCGGATTGGTCACGCCCTCGTACCGTCGCACCGTCGCAAACATCGCATTCTCCTTTCATAGCACTTGTACCAACTCTGCCGACAAATAAGACAAACGTCTGGGTCTCGTATGGTCATGAGGCTTACTGCGGCCCATGTTTCATCTGCTCACCTCCTCTGCAAGGACACCGCGTAGCGTATCAATCGCTGGCCGAAGCCGCGAATTTTCAAGATAGCACCGGCCGCTGAAAAAGCTAGTTGACCGCCCATCCCGCTCGACGTCTGTCGTTGGGCTCAGAGACACCCGAGTCACTTGAATGTCGCTTCCACTTGGAAGCTGCCATTCGCCTCCCCGAACTCGAATGGCCGTAGAGGGTCGTTCTGCGACGGTCGCTGATTACTGGCAGCAGGGGCCTTCGGGTCCCCGCTCCTGACCTTGGTAGCTACCAGCTATCCTCCACAGTAGACGCCGCCTACGGGATGGCATTCTGCGCCCCCACCATGAACTGGGACGCGGCCGCTTCGGGCCAGCACCACTACCCGACGGCAACCCCGTCAAGAAAGCCCTCGCCCCGCGCGCAAACCGCACGCCCGTGCCGTCGCACTTCTGGCCAGCGCTGGCATGCTGGCGGGTTCCCGTCGCTCGGCCGATGGCGTCGGCTGCCGGAAGCGTGAAATAGAGGCGGGCACCGCCATGAGCAGATCCGGTGTCTGTCGCGATCTGCCCGCCGTGGGCTTCGATGATCGAGCGGCAAATGGACAAGCCCATGCCCGTGCCGCTTTTCTTGGTCGTGAAGAAGCGCTCGAACAGACGGTCCCGCGAATGCTTGTGGCCCTGACCGTGCCTGCCCGACATTATTGGGGCACGTTATTGCCTTTTGGTTGGGGTGCATGGACCAAATCATGCACATCGTCGGGCCCGAACATGCCATGACTGTGACGCGGCCCGCCACCCACCGCCCCGCCGCCCACCGCCCCAGTAGCCGCGCCTGAAGCCGCCCCACCCAACAAGGCCGCCCCTACAGCGGTGAAGGTGGCGCCGCCATGGACGGCGCTCATCTGTTCGACGCTCAACTTTTGGCAAGCAACAAGATCTCGGACTAGTAGAGTGGAGTTCATTTTTTGGCCTCTGGTTTGTCATGGGTACGAGCCATCAACCTCGCTCGCAGACCCAACCATGCATCGCGGTCGAAGATTGATTTGTCCACGTTTGTTGTACGGCTCCTACCCCTATGACTTCGGCGTATGCGAACACGCAGTCGCGGTAGTCCATGAGCTGTGAGACGAAATGGCACTAATTCGAGCCCATTCATCATTCACTGACTCATTCCGTCGCCCTACACTGGTTTGCATCAGGACGGCATTGACGCTACGCCTGGCCCCCTAACCAGAGTTAAGGAATTCATCATGAACGTAAAGACCATTGTTTCCGCGATCGCGCTCGCTTCCATCTTCGTTGCAGGCGCAGCCGAGGCGCGCATCAGCAACCGCGATGGCTACACCGAAGACGCCAAGGTATCGCGCTCGGCTGATCCGTATCTGGATGGCGCTCGCTACAACGCCAATGGGCAGCGCAATCCGTTCGTGGACGGTGCTCACAATGACCGCCGCGATGTCTACATGGACGGCGCCCGCATGGTCGCGGGCCTGGACCATGTGGGTGTGTCGGCACCTCCGACCCGCTCGGCCGATCCGTATCTTGACGGTGCACGTTACGATGCCAATGGTCCGCGCAGTCCGTACTACGACGGCGCTCGCATCGGCCCCCGCGACGTGTACACGGATGGCGCGATGGCGTAAGGACGGGCTCGATACGAAGGGCTCCTCTGCTGATGCATGATGCCTTCGTACGTAGCTCCAAGGTATATAGACAACGTCCGGCGTGTTCAGGCCGGACGTTTTTATTCCACGGCATTAACAAATTATGTGCGATGGAATAACAAGGCCGCGCGTTCCTTTTGTGACCCAACGTCGCTGTGCCGTGCAGGGCCTGCCAACGGGCAGGCTTCTGAAGCACATCAGCAAGTCGAACACCGATATGTGCACACCGTATATCCGATTCAGCATATTCGAGTTGCGACTGCTTGCATCAGCCGTTAGTGTCCAGCGTGGCGCCACGCCGCCGGCGTCACACCCATGTGTTCCTTAAAGGCGCGTCGGAAGGCGGCAACGGATTGATAGCCGACCCACTCCGCCACGGCCTCGGTCGATACGACCGGGTTGCGTAATTCACTCGCCGCGAGCGTCATACGAATGTCCACCAGCAGTTTGAGGATTGAACCGGTCGATGCAACACACTACAGACTGCGTGAGCAGTGAGGGGTGTTGCAAATGAAGCAAAGGCGGCGTATCTACTACACGGAAAGCCAGAGGGCGCTGATGTGGGAGCGTTGGCAGAAGGGCGAATCTCTTCAGCATATCGCCCAACTGTTCGATCGTAACCATTCATCCGTAAAACGGATTCTGGCGGAAACCGGCGGCATTCAACCAGCGCAACGACACTGCTCCAGGTTGGCGTTGACGCTCCCCGAGCGAGAGGAGATATCGCGCTCAATGGTTGCTGGTCTCTCGATCCGTTCAATAGCAGCCCGGCACGGACGAGCGCCCTCGACCATTAGCCGGGAGCTCGCGCGCAATGGTGGAGGCCAGGGCTATCGGGCGAATCGGGCTGACCAGCTTGCCTGGCAGCGGGCCCGTCGGCCAAAAGTATGTAAGCGTTTCACCGTGGCCACGGACATCAAGGTCTACTTCTGCGATCCTCAGCATCCGTGGCAACGCGGCTCGAACGAAAACACAAATGGCCTTCTGAGACAGTACTTCTCGGCATAAAGGCGTCGTTCTTCGCGCCCCTATTCCATTGAAGAGGTTGCGGGCTTGCTAGGGTGCGAAGTGCGATATGGATGGCCATCGCAGCCGGGCAGTTTCCCTGTCCTGAACTGACGATTCGTCACCGGTGCGCTCATAGAACTTGCCAATCAAGATGCGACGGCGGCGGGATAGCGCCCCACTCGCCACCTGAAACCGATAGCTACACCTGCAGAAGACGGAAGTGTTTCCGAAGGCAGCGTTCTTCTCGTGTGGATTGATAACTAGCTTCCGCCTAAGACACCTCGATATACCCTGGAACTGTCTTGATGAACCCACACGCCCTCGGCTGCGGGGATCTCTGGGAAGAGATTGATAAGTTCCACTACCGCATTGCCGGCCCTGGCCGCGAAGCTCCAGCCCGCAGACGTTGTTCCAAAGTCGAATCGAACTGTTTCGCCGGGTTGCACCTGGACAGACCTAGTTTCCGGAGTCACGATGATCGTTCGCGCGCCTTCCACGGACAGAGCTCGCTCACCGAAATGTCTAGCCCGAGCTTTGGCTTCTCGAATAGCCGGAACCCGCATCGGCGCTGGGTGTCGGCCATTTTTTGAGACTATTATGTAGCCATGTAAATTAGCAT